>CADBTK010000181.1 GCA_902797585.1 Erysipelothrix rhusiopathiae | reverse complement strand
TTTCTAGTTTGAGAACTTGTTCTAATTTCTTATTATATAAATGCGCTCGATTGGCTAATAAGTGTGCTGCTTTGGGATAACTTTTTTCAATGAGACGAGCGAACTGTTTATCTCGTGTATCTTTTCTACGATAATCTTTCGGTCGCGTTAAAATCACAATAAATTGATCACATCCTTTTTCCATCAATAATTCATATGGAATGGGATCGGATAAAGCGCCATCAAAATATTTATGTCCTAAATATTGATAAGGCTTATTGATAACAGGAATACAACTTCCACATTTGATTGGACTATAGTCATCATAACGCATATCTTCTTTTGTAAAATAATGCGCTTTCCCACTTTGGGCATCGGTAGCTGTTATAAAAAATTGTGTTTTCGATTGGACCATGGCCTTATAGTCTACTGGACTTTCTCCATCGTGAGCACATAAATCTTCATAAATATAATCCAAGTCCAAAAAAGATCCTGTTTTCAAATAATTGGATAAAGACATATATTCTTTTCGTTTGGGATACTTAATATAGAAATCCATCAACGATCCTTTTTGCCCCGATGTATAGCGTGACCAATTTCCACTACCTGCTGATACACCGACCACTACATCATAAAATAGATTGTTCTCTAGCGAAAAGTCTACAACCCCTGCTCCAAAAGCACCACGTAATCCTCCACCGACATCAATGAGTCCTATCATCCTTATCATCCTTTCTTATTCAGTTTAGAACAAACATTTTTTTCATTCAAACAAAAATTATGTATAATGACTTCATGAACAAAGAATATCCAGTCGTTTTTATAGATTTAGACAATACTTTTTATGACCATGAAAATCATGTTGTTCCCAAAAAACATATTGATGCCATCCGACAATTGAAACAAAAAGGTTTTAAAGTTTGCACATGTACAGGAAGACCTATGAATCTTGTAGAAGAATTAAATATATTAGATTTAATTGAGTGGGATGGTCATGTTACTGGAAATGGAAGTTTTGTTTATGATAAAGATTGTCATTTAATTCACCAAGAAACAATTTCTGAAACATCAGCACAAGCAATTTTTGATTTTGCTAAAGAACACCAATTAAGTGTTATGGGAATGGGAACTGTATTTATTGTCACTCAACTAGATCAAGCACAAAAAGATATTATTGATTTTTTCCATTTTAAAAATATTGAAGAAAGAGAACCTGTACAAAGCGATACATTCTCTAATTTAGTACTAGGTTATTCTCAAGATACAAAAGAGAAACTTGAAAAAGCTAATATTGATGGAATTGAGCCGGTATATATGCCACATTGTATCGATATCAAACGAGCAGGTATTTCAAAATACCAAGGAATTAAAGTATTGATGGATACTTTCGGTTATGGACACCATGATTATCTAGCCTTTGGTGATTCTTACATCGATTTAGAAATGTTAGAAAATGCCAAAATGGGAGTCGTGATGGATAATGGAGATCCTCGCTTAAAAGAAAAGATTGATCTCATCGCCCCTGCTTGCAGCAAAGCTGGTCTTTATACCTATCTTAAACAAAATCATTTCATCGATTAAAAAAAACGGGTTGCCTAACTAAAGGTAAACCCGTTATTTTGTTGTTGATATTGTAACCACAATCCATCTAAGTTATTTTCAACCATATATAACTGCTCTGTGGTTCCATCAAAATCAAATGTTAATTCGATATCATCAATTTGAACATTGGAAACAAAATCAAATTGACCAAGAAAATCGAGTACAATTTTCTTAAATTCTTCATTCCTTAATAATACGTATGTTTTATCCATTACCATATTGGAATTATAATACGATTACCAGTTAGTGGCAATGTCTAACTGTTCTGGATTAGCTGCTGCAAAACCACCCGTATCAGCTACTATTCCCATTCCCATACTGGTCTCTACTAATGAACCATATGGGTGAATTTCATAATTAGCGGCAACCAAAATATATTCTCCAAACATTTTGGCTCCATCTTCTCTTTCCCAATACTGTCCTTGATAGCCACGTTGGTGTAAGACATCAACAATTGTAGACATATCTAAGTTATAGTAAGTCTCTTTTCCATTTGGACCCACAACGGTTCCAGACATAGCTGTTAATGGTGCTCCTTGCCAACTAGAAGCAGGTACTAATTTCCAAGTGGAAGATTCTTTCTTTGTATCCGTTTTTGTTTGATTGTCTTTTTCAGTTAAATAATTCCCACTGGAATAAATGTGCATTCCTTCTTTTGATTCACTGACATTCCATTTTTTATTTCCTGAGACTTTTAACGTTTTTCCACTTTGGACATTGGTAAAGGTAACTTTTCCCTTCTTATCTGTTTTTACTTCCCATTTAGTCGCATCTGAATTCGATGTTGTTTCCAAGTTTCCTTCTTTATTGATTGCTTGATTACTCTTTTCAGCACTTACAATTTGGTAAAGTCCATCATGAATGATTGTTTTTTCTTTTGCACTTGTTGGTAAAGCAATCACTGAACTCAACATACAGAGTGCAAGAAAATATT
>CADBTK010000180.1 GCA_902797585.1 Erysipelothrix rhusiopathiae | reverse complement strand
GAAAACTTTTTGATGAAACTGATTATTACTCCCTTGGAATCGCCCTCGAAAGAGTGAGCCGCACTCCAGCGTTATAGGATTTGAGAGCATACCAAAAGGTATGAACAAAGGTGGTACCGCGTACGTCAGACGTCCTTTGATGTCTGGCGTTTTTATATGTATAGGAGGATATTATGAAATTAGTAAATGTACTAGAAGATGAACATCTTAATACCTTGAACCACTCATGTGCCCATGTCATGGCTCAAGCTGTAAAACACTTATTTCCAGATGCAAAATTCTGGGTGGGACCTGTTATTCAAGATGGGTTCTACTATGACATCGATTTAGGAGATTACAAATTGAAAGATGAAGACATTCCTAAGATCGAAAAAGAAATGAAGAAAATTGCCAAAGATGGAAAACGCATTGTTCGTCATGAAATTTCAAAAGAAGAAGCGTTGGAACAATTTAAAGACGATCCTTATAAATTGGACTTAATTTCTGGATTGGAAGATGGAACGATTTCTATGTATACGCAAGGGGATTTCACTGACTTATGTCGTGGACCTCACGTAGAAACAGTGAAAGCTTGTCGTAACTTTAAGTTATTGAAGCATTCCGGTGCCTACTGGAAAGGGGATGCCGACAACAAAATGCTTCAACGTATTTATGGAATTTGTTTTGATACAAAAGAAGAATTAGAAGCACACTTAGAAGCATTAGAAGAAGCGAAAAAACGTGACCACAAACGTTTGGGAAAAGAAATGGGATTATTTACTCTAACTGAGTATGCACCAGGAATGCCTGTATTCTTGCCAGATGGAATGGTATTACGTAACTTATTAGAAACATATTCTCATGACTTACAAGTAGCCAATGGTTATGAATTTATCGATACACCAATGGTAATGGCTCGTACTTTATGGGAAAGAAGTGGTCACTGGGATCACTACAAACAAAACATGTACACAACACAAGTGGATGACCGTGACTTTGCGATTAAGCCAATGAACTGTCCAGGGGCTTTGTTGGTATATAACTCAACATTGCATTCATACAAAGACTTACCTTTACGTTTAGCGGAAATGGGACATGTTCACCGTCAAGAAGCTAGTGGGGCTTTAAATGGATTATTCCGTGTACGTACCTTTACACAAGATGACTGTCATATCTTTGTGACACCAAGTCAAATCGAAGAAGAAGTAACAAAAATCATTCACTTGATTGATCAAATGTATTCTGTATTTGGATTAGAATACGATATTGAATTATCTACGCGTCCAGAAGAAGGATATATCGGATCTCTAGACTTATGGGAACAAAGTGAAGCCGCTTTGGCAAAAGCTTGTCAAGCAGCTGGAAAAGACTATAAAGTTAATCCAGGAGATGGAGCATTCTACGGACCAAAATTAGACTTCCATATCCGCGATAGTTTGAACCGTGTATGGCAATGTGGAACGGTTCAATTGGACATGAACTTACCTGAACGTTTTGAAGCTACCTATGTTGATACAGATGGTTCGAAACAAGTGCCTATTATGATTCACCGTGCAATTTATGGATCATTTGAACGTTTCATTGGAATCTTGATTGAACACTTTGGAGGCCACTTCCCATTGTGGTTATCTCCAAAACAATTTGTAGTTATTCCAGTTCACCAAGAAAAACATGTGGATTATGCCAATAAAGTTGCAAAAGAATTAGCATCAGCAGGAATGCGTGTACAAGTCGATGACCGTAATGAAAAATTAGGGTATCGTGTACGTGAAGCTCAAGTTAACAAAGTGCCTTATCAAATCGTGGTAGGAGATGGAGAAGTGAATGATCAAACAGTCACCATCCGTAAAAGTGGAACAAGAGAAAGTGTTACACTTCCATTAAATGAAGCAGTAGCACGTTTCACTAAAGAAGTAGAAGATAAAGAATTATTTAAGATTTAATAGAAGCTCTCTTTGGAGAGCTTTTCTTATGTCTATAAAGAAGTTGACAACTCAACAAGTGTTGAGTATAGTATAGAAGTTGACAACTCAACAATAGGAGATATGTATGAATCGATTTGAACAATTTTCTTTATTAATCTTTGAAATATCGAAACAATGGCACAAAATCACAACCGAAGAAATGAAGGCCTTTGGTTTACGGGGACCCCATTCTTTGTATCTATTAACGCTATTGAATGCTCCTGAAGGGATCAGTGCTCCAAGATTGTGTGAAGTATGCGATAAGAATAAAGCAGATGTATCACGAACTATGGCGACTTTACAAGAAAAAGAGTTGGTAGTGAAAGTGGGAGATAATCAGAAACAATATGGTGGTTTATATGTATTGACCAAACAAGGTGTTTCTTTGGCTCAACAAATTCGTGATCGCACTAATTTAGCTGTTGAATTAGCCGGAAGAGATTTAGATGATCCAAGTCGAGAAATACTTTATAACGCATTAAAAAGTATTGCGGACAACTTAAAAGAGGTGAGTGCTACTTCTTTGACAGAAGTTGCGCAGAAAGGGAAAAAGAAAAATGAAAATTAAAATAATTACAGATTCTACTGCAGATGTTACTAAACAAACGCGTAGTCAATTCAATATTGTTCCTTTAACTGTACGTTTTGGAAATGAACAATTCTTAGATGGTATTGACTTGGATTATGATTCATTCTATACAAAGCTAGAAACAGAAGAAAGTTTTCCATCTACTTCTCAAGCAAACCCAATGGTATTTGAACAAGTGTATCAAAAGACATTGGAAGAGTATGATGCTGCTATTGTGATTACGGTATCCTCTCGTTTATCAGGAACATATCAAAGTGCTATGATTGCTGCTCAAGAGTATAAAAATAAAATTTTTGTGGTAGATAGTTTCAATGGATCAATTGGAACAGGGATATTAGCTAAACGTGGTTTAGAATTGATTGACCAAGGCTTGGATGTTCAAGAAATTGTTGATATTTTAAATCGAGAAAAAGAGAAGATTGTAGTTAGAGGGATTCCGACTACTTTGGAATATTTAAAAAGAGGGGGACGAATATCTTCGGCTTCGGCTCTTGCAGGAACGGTCCTATCCATTAAACCTATTTTAGGAGTAATTGATGGAAAAGTGGAGGGTATAGGAAAAGCTCGTGGAACAAAAAAAGCGTATCGCATAATGAATGAAGAAGTTGAAAAATGTGGTGGTATTGATTATCAAAGACCATATTCATTAGGGTATACAGGGAATGATATTCAACCTTTACAACAATATATTGAATTCAGTCAACCGATGTGGAAAGATGTGGACATTGCTCGTGTTGGAACAGCAATTGGAACGCATTTAGGACCAGGAGCTATCTTGGTGGCTTTCTTTAAACAATAATAGTCTTCTTAGGAAGACTTTTTCTTTATGTTGTTGGCTTGACTCATAAATTGAAAAGAGTAAAATAATATTTAGCAGTCGAAGATGTTATGTGCTAAAAAGGAGGAAATTATGTTACAACCGTTACATGATTATGTATTGTTACAAAAAGAAGCGGAAGAAAAAACAACCGCAAGTGGAATCATCTTAACCAGTGGTCAAGAAAAATCTAAATTGGCTACAGTAAAAGCTGTTGGAAAAGATGTTGAAAATGCTGGATATAGTGTAGGGGACCGTGTTCTATATAAAGAATACGCAGGAACAACTGTTAAAGCCGATGATGAAGAATTTATCGTGATTAAAGATGAAGATATCATCGCAGTAAATAAATAAGGAGGATAATTATGGCAAAAGAAGTACGTTTTTCGAAAGATGCCCGCCAAGCAATGGTGGATGGAGTAAATACATTAGCCAATGCCGTTCGTGTCACAATGGGTCCTAAAGGTCGCAATGTGGTATTAGAACGTGAATTTGGTTCACCAATCATTACAAATGATGGAGTGACAATTGCTAAAGAAATTGAATTGGAAGATAAGTTTGAAAACATGGGAGCTAAGTTGGTGTATGAAGTAGCCAATAAAACCAACGATACAGCTGGAGATGGAACAACTACTGCAACTATTTTAGCTCAAAGCATGATTGAAAATGGATTGCGCCAAGTGGATCGTGGAGCCAACCCTGTTTTAATGCGTGAAGGGATTGAACAAGCTAGCAAAGCTGTTTCAGATTACATTCTAGCTCACTCACGTAAAGTAGATTCAAGCCAAGATATTGCCAATGTTGCTACTATTTCAGCAGGTAATGAAGAAATTGGACAAATCATTGCCCAAGCAATGGATAAAGTAGGACGAGATGGTGTTATCTCAACCGATGAATCCAATGGGTTTGAAACAGAATTAGAGATTAGTGAAGGAATGCAATATGACAAAGGATACATTTCACCATACATGGTTAGTGACCGTGAAAAGATGGAATGTGTGATGGAAAATCCATATATTTTAGTAACGGATCAAAAGATTAATAATGTTCAAGAAATCCTTCCTATGTTGGAACAAATTGTTCAAGCGAATCGTTCTTTATTGATTATTGCTGATGACTTGGAAAATGAAGTTGTATCAACATTAGCTTTAAATAAATTGCGAGGAACATTTAATGTTGTTGCGACAAAAGCGCCAGGTTTTGGGGACAACCAAAAAGATCAACTTCAAGATATCGCAATTGTTGCAGGAGCGACATTCTTCTCCAAAGATTTAAATATGGAATTAAAAGACTTGTCTTTAAATGACTTAGGAACGGTAAAACGACTTGTTGTAACGAAAGATAATACTACTATGATTGGTGGAGCTGGTTCTAAACAAGAAGTAGAAGCTCGTGTAAAAGAAATTGAAGCTCAAATGGAAGTAACAAAAAGCGAATACGACAAAAAACGTATGAATGAACGTTTAGGAAAACTTTCAAATGGAGTGGCTGTTATTAAAGTAGGAGCAGCAACCGAGACTGAATTGAAAGAAAAGAAACTACGTATTGAAGATGCATTAAACTCTACCAAAGCTGCGGTTAGTGAAGGAATCGTATTAGGTGGTGGAGCATGTCTAGTTAATGCATATATGGCTTTAAAAGATGAAGTAAAATCTGATGTCGTTGATGTGCAAAAAGGAATTAAAGTAGTCTTTGATGCCTTGTTGGCACCAATTAGTCAAATTGCTGACAATGCAGGATTCAACAGCGAAGAAATTGTAGAAAAACAAAAAGAACAAACAGGTGATATGGGATTTGATGCCAAAGGCGGACAATGGGTAGATATGTTTAAAGATGGAATTATTGATCCTGCCAAAGTAACACGCAACGCTTTAATGAATGCGGCTAGCATCTCTGCTTTATTTATCACAACAGAAGCTGGAGTTGCTAAGATTCCAGAAAAAGAAGCAGAAGTTCCAATGCCACAAGGAATGTATTAAGAATCATAGAAGAGTTCATTGAATGGGACTCTTCTTTTTTATATAATACGGGTGGTGATAATAATGAATACAATTTGGATTGCGACAAGTAATCAACATAAAGTTCAAGAGTTTCAACGTATGTTAGGTGATAACGTTCAAGTGAAGTGTTTATCTGATTTAGACAAGGATGTTGAAATTATAGAAGATGGAAAAACATTTGAAGAAAATGCGTTAATTAAGGCGCGTAGTTTATATAATGCGATTGGTCAACCTGTTATTAGTGATGACTCTGGGTTGGAAGTCGATGCGATGGATGGAATGCCGGGTGTTTACTCTGCTCGCTTTATGGGAGAAGATACAAGTTACGATATTAAAAACCAAGCGATTATTGATGCGGTAGAAGGAAAAGATCGAAGTGCTCGATTTGTATGTGTAATTGCCTTTATTGATCAAGAGGGGAATGAATATACATATCGAGGAACGATTGAAGGGAAAATTCATGACAAAATTGAAGGAACCAATGGATTTGGATATGACCCAATTTTCTATTACCCACCTTATGGAACAACAACCGCAAATGTTAGTGATGAAATGAAGAATGCTGTTTCACATCGTGGGAATGCTCTACGTATGTTTATGGAACAATGGGGAGATAAATTATGATTCATGTCGTATTATATGAACCTGAGATTCCAGGAAACACAGGAAATATTATTCGTACTTGTATGGCTACGGGATCTATATTGCATTTGATTGAACCTTTAGGTTTTTCTATGGATGAAAAACATTTACGCCGTGCTGGAATGGATTATGTTTTACAAGCAGATATCCGTAAATATGAAAACTGGGAATCATTCACAAAAGCCAATCCTGCCAATCATTATTACTATATGACAAGATATGGAAAGAAAGCGCCAAGTGATTTTGATTTTACCAAAGAAGAAGGGGATATCTATATTGTATTAGGAAAAGAAAGTACAGGAATCGATCGAGAAATCTTAAAAGGACATCAAGAAACGTGTATGCGCTTGCCGATGGTAAAAGATGCACGAAGTCTAAATTTATCCAATTGTGCTGCTATTATTGTATATGAAGTATTAAGACAACTGGATTATCCAGGACTATCTCACAAAGAGTGGTTGAAGGGAGAGGATTTCCTTGATTCAATTTAAATTTTTCAATTCTTTCTCAGATGAAAAAAGAGAACGCATATTGAATAGTTTGAAAGTGGTATTGTTGTTGTATTGGTTGTGGCAATGGATCTGGCGATTTGCTTTTAGCGTTCGTTTGTTCTTTGTTAATTCCACACAAATCTTAATTCCATTTTTAACAAAGTTGGGAGGATACAATACGGATTTATTGGCTCGACTTCTTCATTATGGAATCTCTATACAAAATATTCATCTTATTATTCTAGATGTTGTTATGGTCATTCTTTCGTTAATGGTATTTCGTATGAAGAAAAGCTGGATGATACCTGTTGTTTTATGGGTAGTGGCAATGGTTGTTCTTATTCCGATGGCTACCAATGCATCTTCTTTTAATGAACTAATCAATCGATTTCATACCATTTCGATAATTACCATTCCTATCTCTATGTATTTGTGTTTTTATATCGCGTACATTATTTATTCTATTATTATGAATTATTTAGAAAATATATAGTTTTTGTACACGATTTGAATACAAGTGTGATTTGTGAAACGAAAACTGAACTTTTCTACAAGTTCACATATTATTCCATACTTTTTATGAAAGTCCTTTATATAAAGGGCTTTTTTTTATTAATCAAAAAGAAAAGATAGGAAAAATGGATAAAAAATGGCGTTTTAAATTTGGTGTTCCCTTAAAGATATGTTAGATTGGTGCATGTTTAAGGGGTGAATTAGATGAATTTTATCGAAAAACACAATAAACTATTAGCCTTTGCCTTATGTGCAGCTACAGTGGGAACAGTTGCTCAAACTGTAAATGCGTACGAAGCAAAACCAGGTTGGCATGGAGAAGGAAAAGATCGTACTTATATTTTAGAAGCAAATCGTCAAGAAGCGACAGGTTTGACTTCTGTTGATAACGAACTTTACTACTTCGATAAAGAAGGGAATATGCAATTTGGTTGGCAAACAGTTGAAAATGAAACATATTATTTCGAAGCCGATGGAACGGCAGCTACAGGAAAAACAAATGTAGCAGGGACAGAATACTTTTTCCAAGAAGATGGGGAACTAAGAAAAGGTTGGTCCAAAGATGGAAAAGTATACTACAACGATAAAGGTTTTGAACAAACAAAATCTTGGATTGATGTCGACGGAGCTAAATATTATTTAGGGGAAAACGGAGAACGTTTGACTGGTTGGCAAGAAATCGAAGGAAAGAAATACTACTTCGACCAAGATGGAAAATTAATGACCGGAACACAAACAATTGATGGACAAGAATATCAATTGTCAGAAGATGGTGTCTTAACTACAGGTTGGCAAGACGAAGGTGAAAACCGCGTTTACTACAACGAATTTGGTCAACGTGCCACTGGTCTTCAAAAAATTGATGATCAAACGTACATGTTTGATGAAAACGGAGCATTGGTTCGTAATAACGCCGACTATCAAGGATATGTAGTGGATCAATCAGGTGTTGTTCTTTCTCAAGTACAACAACCTCAACCGGTAGAACAACCGGCAGAACAACCTGCTCAACAACCTGTTCAACAACCGGTAGAACAATCTGTCCAACAACCAGTAGAGCAACCTGCCCAACAACCGGCAGAAGTAGCACCTGCAGCACCTGCTCAAGTGGCTCCAGTGCAAGCTACACCAGTTTCTACAGATCGTAGTTCTGCCATTGCGGCAGCTGCCTTAGCTCAAGTTGGAGCAAGTCAAGACTGTACAATGTTGGCAACAAATGCCCTAGCAGCAGTAGGGATTAATTTCCATGATTGGCCAAGTGGATACTTGAGTTTAGGAACACAAACAAGTAACCCAGTACCTGGAGACTTAGTTGTTTATAATGGACACGTAGCTGTTTATGTAGGAAATGGACAAGCTGTTCATGGTGGATGGTTAGGTAACCAAACTGTGGTAAGTTCTGTAGAATGTACCAACTCATTGGTTGGATATGTACACATTAACTAATTAGAAACCTTCGGGTTTCTTTTTTTTATATACTTTCGTGTATAATGGAATCTATGAAAATAATAGAAACAAAGAAATTTAGTGATACGTGTATATCGGTGAAAACCCTTTTTCCATTACGTGAAGAAATGGTTACTTTAATGAATATATGGGTTTTAATGATGCGAAAGAAAACGCAAGGATATTCAAGTCAACAAATATTAACGCAAGAACTTTCTAAAGCTTATGGAATGCAGGCAAGTGTTCGTGTTTCTGGATATGGAAATCAAGTGGTAGTGGATTTTCGTTTTCGTAACATCCGTTTTGATTTAGTTGATGATGTCAATTATGAACAAAAAGCTTTGTCATTAATTCACGAGATTTTGTTCTGTCCAGTATTCGATGAAGAGAATTTACAAGAGGCGAAATATATCTTAAAGAATCGTTTATATCGTCAATTTGATGATCCGGATGCGTATGTTGTCAGTGAAGCGATGAATTGTATTGAAGAAGATCATTCTATTCGTATTTCTTTACAAGGAAAACAAGAAGACATTGAGACAATTACATTAGAAGATGTCCAAGCCTTTTTCCAAGAGTTTGTATCTTTGGATAAACATACATATATTGTGGGGATTTGCCCTTCTTCTATTCGTTCCTATTTTGAGACATTTGAAAATGAAGGATTTCAAAAGCCAAACTTACAAGCTTTAGTAGGAAATAATTATTATCATAGAGAAAGTCAACGTCAAATTACGCAAAGTTCGATTGCACAAATATATCGAACAGGCGTTCTTATTGGACAAGCAGATTTTTCAACTTTGATGGTAACAAATTCAATCTTGGGTCAAAGTCCAAGTAGTTTATTGTTTACCAATGTTCGTGAAAAACATTCGTTATGTTATTCGATTTCAAGTTCTTTATTGCGTTTTGATGGGGCTTTATTAATTACAACAGGAACGCAAAAAGAGAATATCGAACCAGCTTTAGAATTAATTGAGGAACAAATTACCAAATTACGATGTCAAAGTTTTTCAGATGAGTTGTTACAAATCGCAAAAAAAGATATCTTAGATGGATTTATGGCTATTGAAGATAATCCTTTGTTGATGATTGAACAGGCATTTTTAGATGACTATTTGCATAGAGAGTATTCGATAGAGAAACGAAAAGCGGATATTATGCGTGTGAATAAACAAGGAGTAGCTAATATGGCTATGGAATTAGAATTGGTTTCTCAAGCTATATTGGAGGGATGTGCAAATGAGTAGATATAAATTGAATTGTACAGAGAAAACCTTATCCAATGGAATGCATGTCATCCTTGTCCATAAGCCAGACTATAATCGTTCTTTGTTTATGTTGTCGACACAAGCAGGTGGATTTGATTTAAAACAGCGTGTGGCCGGAAATGTAAAAGTACATCCAAGTGGTTGCGCACACTTTTTGGAACACCAAATGTTTCGTTTGAATGGACAGGATGTCACGGATGAATTTGCGGCAATGGGAGCACAAACCAATGCCTTTACTTCCTTTACTAAAACGGCCTATTTCTTTCAAACAACTTCAGAGCCATATCGTCCCTTGTCTTTGTTGATGGACTTTGTTCAAACTCTTGATATTGATTATGACTCTGTGGAAAAAGAAAAGGGAATCATTTTGAGTGAATATGATATGTATCAACATTCTCCGGAGCATCGTTTATTAAAAAGCACGTGGGAGTCGATGTATGTATCCCATCCAATGAAAGTGGATATTTTAGGAACACGTCAAGATATTTCACAAATGACTGTTCAACAACTTCAAACTTTCTATGATTTAAATTATGATAGTTCTCGTTTGACATTGGTAGGGATTACTGGACGAGATATTGAGCAAACTATGAAGGTTATCGAACAAGCACAAAAGAAGATTGCTTCAAAACATCCAGAAAAAGTGGAAACCATATTTGGAGAGCAGACCGATGAGGTTTGGCGTACGGAGTTTGAAGATCAAATGGATATTTCCACTCCTTATGTATGTGTGGGTTATAAATTATCTAGTGTTCAAGATAAGAAACAATGTATTCAAACCGATGTTGCGATACAAATGAGATTGGACTCTTTGTTCTCTCCATTAAATGAACAGTATAATACTTGGATGGAACAAGAAATTATTACGCCAGTAATGGGAGCAGAATGTGATTTTAGTGAAGATCATGGATATTTATTATTCTATGCGCAAACCCATCATCCCGAAAAATTTGTTGAATTGGTACAATCATTGATTGATCAACTTCAAAATGAAATCATGGATCAAGATACTTTTGAAGCCTTACACAATCGTTTAATTGCACAAAACATTCGTGGGATTGATAATTTTGAAAACTTAGCTGTGGATTTATTGGAAGCTAGACAAAATGGATTTCAATTGATGCAAGCCTTTGAGTGGACCGATCAATTAACGCTAGAAGATGTGACTTCGATTTGTCATGATTTGGATTTATCGCATCATACAATTACCACGATTCGACCTAAATCATCTAAATCATAAAAAAAGAATGTTTTCTCATAGGAAAAAAGATATAAAATGAGCCATTATCATAGAATGGCTCATTTTTCTTTCGTGTTCTTCTTTTCTAAAATACATTTGAAGGTAGGTGATAAATAATGGAAAACTTCCATTACCGGAAAGGAGAATAACCCCGTGAACGTATTT
>CADBTK010000179.1 GCA_902797585.1 Erysipelothrix rhusiopathiae | reverse complement strand
GCAAAACGCTTTAATCCGGATGTTGACTATATTTTGGATATAGGTGGACAAGATATTAAATGTTTCAAAATTCGTGATGGACACATTGATGACATCGTTTTAAATGAAGCATGTTCATCCGGTTGTGGATCATTTATTGAAACTTTTGCTAATTCGCTAGGATATAATTCAATAGAATTTGCCAAATTAGGTTTAAAAAGTAAACATCCAGTTGATTTAGGAACACGTTGTACGGTTTTTATGAACTCAGGGGTTAAACAAGCACAAAAAAATGGAGCAACTGTTGAAGATATTTCTGCAGGATTGTGCCGTAGTGTTGTACGTAATGCGCTTTATAAAGTAATTCGTACATCAAATAAAGATGACATCGGAAAGAATATTGTTGTGCAAGGGGGAACGTTACAAAACGATGCGGTATTGCGTTCTTTTGAACAAGAACTAGGATACAATGTCATTCGACCAAGTATTGCTCATTTAATGGGAGCTTATGGAGCTGCTTTATATGCAAAAAAATTACACCGTACAAAAAGTGCGCTTCTTTCTTATGAAGAATTGTGTAACTTTAGCCATACAAGTCAAAGTAGTCAATGCCAATTATGTAATAACCATTGTTCATTGACCATTAATACATTTAGTGACGGATCAAAATTGATTGCAGGGAACAAATGTGAACGACCATTAAAAGCGCAACAAGAAAAGAAAGAATTGCCAGATTTATATAAAGAAAAAATGAATATGTTGAATCAAGTGAAGAAAAAATTCCGCCATGATAAACGAATCGGAATGCCACTTGTATTAAACAATTATGATTTATTACCATTCTGGAGCCGTTTCTTTGATAGTTTAGGATATCAAGTGGTATGGTCTACACCAAGCACACTGGCAATGTATCAAGCAGGTCAACATACTATTCCTAGTGATACAGCTTGTTATCCAGCTAAAGTAGTCCACGGTCATATACAACAATTAATGGACTTTAAATTGGATACAATCTTTTATCCTTGTATGACCTACAATGTAGATGAAAAACAATCGGATAATCATTATAACTGTCCAATTGTTGCCTACTATCCACAAGTCATTGAAGCCAATATGGAATTAGGGGATACTACATTTATTTCTCCATTCTTATCTTTTGATGATGAGAAAACGTTTATCAAAGCTATGAAGATGCACTTTGATAAAGCAGGAATCTCATTTAAGAAAAAAGATATTAAGATTGCTCTTCATGCAGGAATTGTTGAATATAACAATTTCAAACAAGCATTAGAAAAGAAACATGAAGAAGCAGTGGATTATGCACGAACTAACAATATTCCTATGGTTGTTTTGTGTGGACGTCCATATCATTTAGATCCATTGATTAACCATCAAATCCATCAATTATTAACAAGTTTAGGATTTGTGGTATTAAGTGAAGAAAGTGTCCCTACACAAGAGAATCATTCGGTTAATGTATTAAATCAATGGACTTATCATGCTCGTTTATACCAAGCAGCACATTATGTATGTAATTATGATGATATGCACTTAGTACAATTGGTAAGTTTTGGTTGTGGATTAGATGCCGTTACAACCGATGAAGTGAAACAAATCTTAAAAACAGGTGATAAATTCTATACCCAAATCAAGATTGATGAGGTAGATAACTTAGGAGCTACGAAGATTCGTTTGCGTTCTTTAAAAGGAGCAATTGAAGAAAAAGAAGAATTAAAAAACTTTAAAGATGGGGAGGGTGTCTATGTATACTAAATTTTCACCAGAGATGAAAGATACCCATTTAATCTTAGTTCCAAGTATGTTACCGATTCATTTTAAATTCTTTGTACCTGTTTTTGCGATGAATGGGTATAAACTTGAAATCTTAGAAACCGACAACGATAACATTCGCCAACAAGGTCTTGCCCATGTACATAATGATATGTGTTATCCCGCATTATTAGTAATTGGACAATTTATTGATGCCTTAAAAACAGGGAAGTATGATTTGAATCATACAGCTTTAGCTTTAACCCAAACAGCTGGTGGATGTCGAGCTAGTAACTATTTAGCCTTACTGCGTAAAGCTTTACAACAAGAAGGATGGCAACACATTCCTACTATCTCTTTTAACTTTTCTGGTTTAGAAAAGGATAGTGGAATTGAACTGACACTTCCATTGATTATGCGTTTAATCTATGCCGCATTATATGGAGATGCGTTAATGTGGTTAAAAAACCAAGTGAAACCATACGAAGTAAATGAAGGACAAACAGATCAAGTTATCGATCAATTGGTTGATGAAATTGTTGGCTTGTTTGAAGATGGTGGATATCGTAAGTCTAAGCGTATCTATAAAAAGATGTTGGATAAAATGAAATCAATCCCTACTATCAAGGAAGAAAAAATCCGTGTAGGAATTGTAGGGGAAATTTATATGAAATACTCTCCATTGGGAAACCAAAATTTGGAAGAGTATTTAATCCAAGAAGGATTTGAACCAGTTTTATCCGGTGTTATGGATTTCGCGCTCTATACAATTGAGAATGGATTGATTGATTATCGTTACTACCACATGAACAAAAAGAGCGTAGCTATTTATCAAATGGCAAAAGATATTGTGATGCGTATGCAGAAAACTTTTATCGATGCAGTGAAAAAGGATGGAACTTTTAGAGCTCCAGAAGATTTCTCAGAAGT
>CADBTK010000178.1 GCA_902797585.1 Erysipelothrix rhusiopathiae | reverse complement strand
GAAAGCACAAGTACTTCGATCAGCGAATCAGAAAGCACATCAACTTCTGTAAGTGAATCTGAAAGTACATCTACATCAGTAAGTGAAAGCGAAAGTGCATCTACTTCAGTAAGTGAAAGCGAAAGCACAAGTACTTCAATCAGCGAAAGCGAAAGTACTTCTACAAGTATTTCTGAAAGTGAAAGTACTTCGACTTCAATTAGCGAGTCTGAAAGTACAAGCATTAGCGAAAGTGAATCAGGATCTGTATGTCCACCATGTTCAGAATCTGCTTCAATTTCTACTTCTGAAAGTGAAAGTACAAGTACTTCAATTAGTGAAAGTGAATCTACATCTAATACTGAAACATTTGAGAAACCAACTGAATCGATTTCTACATCAGAATCTACTAGTGAATCTGAAAAACCAATTGGTTCAGAATTGCCTCCAATGCCAGTTATATTAGATAACCCATCCAAAACATTAACGGATCCAAAATCAACTGGTGAAGTAAATACTGGATTAGAAGGAACTTCAATTTATGGAGCAGCTAGTTCAATTGGATTGTTGGGGATTCTTGCTACTAAAAAGAAGAAAAAGTAGTAGATGATGCAAAAGTTCATAAATAAAAAAGGGAGATCTGTAACCGACCAGGATTACAGGTCTCTCCTTGTTCGTTTTAGATTCACTTTATTTATATTGTTTATATACGTATTTTGTAGAAATATTTATTTACCTTTTTTAGATTTTTCTAAGCTAACACAAGGTGTCACCAATTATGCTGATATCTCTTTAGGTAGTTCCATACAAGGTTCTATTCTAGGATTGGGTCTATCTCCTTGGATGGTGACTGTGATTTTGTTTCGAGCTGTATCTTTAATGTCGATTTTTGATTTTAAATCGATGCCTAGTCAAGCGATGAAAAAATATATGTACGCAACAATGTTTTTTATCGCATCTATTCAAGCTGCTTCGATGTTAAGAGATTTACCCTTAACGAATGAAAGTATCTTAATATATATTTTGAATTTTATTCTTTTAGTATTAGGAGCTTTCTTTATAGTAGGAATGGGTAATTTGAATACAGAGAAGGGGATTGGAGGAATTAGCGTTTTATTCTTATTAAATATTTTGTCGCAGTGGCAAGGAAATATTTTAAGTTTTCTGTTTACTGAAGATCATATTTATTTAGCTATTCCTTTATTGATAGCTACGCTTTTAATGATTTTTATACATATATTCTTTAATTTATCTAAATATCACTCTTACGTGAACCGATCACTCATTCATAATGAGTTCAATAAACGAAGTTATTTAGAATTATCCTTCTTAGGAGTAGGAGGAATGCCAATAATGTATGGGATGGGTTTATTATCTATCTTTCATTCTTTCTTACAAGTAATCGAATGGATTATTGGAAAACATGAAATATTGACAACTCTAATAGAGGGGACAAATATTTATTCTTGGACCGGATTGAGTATTTATTGTGTACTTTTAATATCATTGTCTTTATTGTTGACAATTGATTTAAATAATCCTAGCACAATAGCGGAAGATTATTTGAATAATGGAGATTTTATCGAAGGTATTTGTCCAGGAGAAGATACTGAAAAATATTTGAGAAAGATTATTATTCGATTTGGATTATTTAATGCCATTTATGTATTAATATTCTCAGCTAGTTTTATTGGTATGGCTATTCCACATGAAGAGTATCATACGATGAGTATGTTCCCAGGAGCTTTATTATTTTTGGTTTCGATTGTTATTGCGGTATTAGATGAAATGAAAGGTTATTTTGTTAAAGAAAGATACACGAGGTTATTTTAATATATGACTGTTTTTATTCCTGCTTGGTATGGAGATCGGAATTATTTGAATTCTATGATTCCATGGTTTCGCCAACAAGAAACGATTCAATTTGATGAAATATCGAATTTTATCAAAATCTATCATGATGAAGAACAAGAAGTGTCGATTTTATCATTAAACTATTTACCAAATCGTCATTATTTTTGTCATGCAAAAGATATTTTGGAAGTGAATCACTGGAATGCATTTGACTATTTACAAGGAATAAAAACGGATCGTGTAAAACCATTTCAATATCAAGATTTACCATGGCCTGAAGGGGTTGAATTTGTATATACCCCTTTTTTAGTCATGTGTTATTTAAAAAATAAACGCTATGCGAATATTCATTTTGGAAATGATGGAAATGTGATTTGGATTGATTACTTTAATGAGTCCGATGTAATTGACAAACGTCATATTTACGATGATAGGGGATTTATCTCCAGCAAAATCTATTTTGATGAACCCAATCAAATACACCATCAAGACTTTTATAACGAACATAGACAACTTCAATTTACTGTTCATGCCAGTGGAATTATTGAGGTATATGCAGCAAGAGATCATTTAAAGAAAAAGTATTATACAAAAATGGATGAATTGTTATTAGAAGTGTTATCACATTATCGAAGAATAGTTTGGGACTATTCTCCAATCTTTTATACTTCCTCTATTCATGATGAGATTTTAGAAACAATGTTTGATGATAAGAGAAATATCGTGTCTTTATGGCAACAACAGCCATCAACAATAGATACGAAGAATATGTATTTAGCTTACAACAAGAATATGTTTTTAAATGTTAGAAATAGTCAAGGAGATGTCATTGAAATTACTCCTTTTAATACTTTATTTCAATTGGGACATTCCAATAATATCTATGAAAAGAAAGTAGTTGTTTATTTAGATGGATTCAAAGGAGACATCCAAGAATTATTCTCTATTTTAGTTTCATTACTAGATCGTATTCCTAGTTTGTATGTCTCTTTCTTAAGTTTTGGACAACATAGTATTTCAAGTCAAGATGCCGATATTCTACAAACAATGATTGACCAATACAATCAATCATTGAATGAAGAGTCAGAATTTGATGTAGAAGATGAAGTGATTCGTGAAGAAATTATTCGAATGGATTGGAAAATCATACATCATGAAATTGATATTTATCCAACATTAGAAGATGCCAGAGTGTTGGTAGATCTTGGCAAAGAGCCCAACCTCTTTCTAGAAATTGCGGGAATTAGTGTGGGAATTCCACAAATCCATAGTGGAATGAGTGAATTTGTGGAAGATAAAAAGAATGGATATATCATTCATGATTTAAATGAATTAGAAGACAGTATTTTATATTTTGTGGCTGGATTAAACAATTGGAATCAATCATTAGTATATTGTGTGCAGAAACAACAAATGTATTCTTCCGATACCATTGTTGAAACAATTGAGGAAGGATATGCATCATGAAAAAGAAAAGAATCATTGTGGTTGGTAAGGCAATTGAATATATAAATGATAATGAAATCTATGAAATCACAACAGTTGATCTTAGTGAAATTCCTTCTTTAATTGAAGAGGAAGAATTTAAATGCGATTTACTAATATTGACAGATACACAATACGATGATCAATTGCTCTTAATGGAAAAATTTGTGTCTAGTTATTATGTCCTATATAGAGAAGATAATAACTTTTCAAATAGCATTTTATCCTTTGTTACAAAGAAAATGGGATTTGCGTATAATTCGGAAGATGAAAGTGTTATTAGGGATGCTTTACGTGTTTTATTTGTAAAACCTTATGGGGCTAAATTAGGAAATCATTTATTTGTTCCTAATTCATTTACTTTGATTCATTCTTCTTTTCAAGGCCATGAATATATTACTTTGAATACTGTTAAAAGCGATGAGTTTCGTATGTTAGGAACCTATGAACATTCGATTTTATGCAATGGAGATCCTTTGGATTTATGGCCAGAGATACTCTGTCCTGATACGGCGCAAGTGATATATAAAATTCGCTTAATTGAACAAGGAAGTGTCGATCATGTTATAGAAGAGTGGCAAATTCCTTTAGAAAATATAAAAGATCGAATCTTAATTGATACTTTAAAAAAAGGATATTTATCTGTTTCGATTTTTTATAAAGGAGAAGGGGATATACAAGTAGGATCTATACACTATAGAAATTCATTTTTACAATTTGGGCAATACCAAGTAGGTGGTAAGAAAAAAGTCGATATGTTACGAAATGAAGTTTTCTATTATTTTGATCCAAAAGATTGGAAACCACCATTAACAGTATACTTTTCCGGATATCGTCCAATGGAAGGTTTTGAAGGATATTGGATGATGAATCGATTAAAAACACCTTTTCTTTTATTATCGGATCCTCGTTTAGAAGGAGGGGCATTCTATTTAGGAAGTGATACTTTTGAGGATAATATAAAAAATATTATTCAAGAATGTTTGGATACTTTAGGGTTTACCAATCAAGAATTAATTTTATCTGGTTTATCTATGGGGACTTTTGGTGCGATGTATTATGGGGCAAAGTTACTTCCACACAATATTATTGTAGGAAAACCTTTGGCTTCATTAGGTTCAATGGCAGCCAATGAAACTTTACATAGACCAGGAGGGTTTGCGACATCTTTAGATGTGTTATTAAAAAGCCAAGGAGATATAGATGATGCATCGGTACAAAATCTAAATAAAAGATTTTGGGATGCCTTTGGTACAGCGGATTTTACTAATACAGAATTAGATGTTGCTTATATGAAACAAGATGATTATGACATGGATGCTTATCAAAAAATGATGGAT
>CADBTK010000177.1 GCA_902797585.1 Erysipelothrix rhusiopathiae | reverse complement strand
TTTTCCATCTATTTCATATCCAACACAAACTTTAATGGTGTCTAATCCAGATAAAACATCAACTTTTGTAATGACAATATCTGTTAAACCATTAATCATATTGGCATGTTTAATTACTAATAAATCAAGCCATCCTCAACGACGAGGTCGACCAGTAGTCGCTCTGAATTCTCCTCCGTTTTTACGAATCCATTCCCCTGTCTCATTTTCTAATTCAGTAACGAATGGACCTTCTCCTACACGGGTAGAATACGCTTTTACTACACCAATAACTGTTTCTATACGACTTGGTGCTACAGCTGCTCCAGTTGTGACACCAGCACTAGTTGGAGAAGAGGAAGTAACAAATGGATACGTTCCATAGTTGATATCCAACATAGCTGCTTGAGCCCCTTCAAACATTACTCGTTTGTTAGCATCCAAAGCTTCATTAACGATATGCGTTGTTTCCTTGATCATCTTAACAATTTGGGGATGAATTTCTTTAATCTCAGCCACCATTTGATCCGCATCCATTTCTTGTCCATCATAAATGTTAGTAAATAATTTATTTTTAAATGCTAAACATTCACGTAAACGTGTTTCAAATGTATCGAAATCAATAAATTCATGGAAACGAATTCCACTACGAGCATATTTATCGGCATAACATGGTCCAATACCTCGTTTAGTTGTACCGATTTTATTACCATTGGCTTTTTCTTCCAATTCATCTTGATAACAATGATATGGCATCAACATTTGTGCACGATCACTAATAATAATATGATCGGTAGTTAGACCTGCATCTTGCAATGTCTTCATTTCTTTTAATAATACAAAAGGGTTACATACTACTCCTGGCCCAATGATACATAATGCATCTTCATGTAAGACTCCGCTTGGCAATAAGTGTAAGATATATTTCTTACCATTTACTACAACGGTATGCCCAGCATTGTCTCCTCCTTGGAATCGGACAATCAAATCAGCTTTTTCAGCTAAAACATCAACGATTTTTCCTTTTCCTTCATCACCCCATTGGGTACCTACAACTACTTGACTTGTCATAGAGATTCACCTTCTTTTTTTAACAAAAAAATTATAATGAATTATCAACTATCTTTCAACCATTAATCCATAGATGACACTCCGCAGCAAAGAAAAGGAAGGTTCGAAATAAAACCTTCCAGTTTTCATTCCATTGTCATATCCTTATAATCGTTCAACAATTGCCATTACAGAATTCAAGTAAGAAGAACCAAATAAATTGAAATGATTTAATAGATGATAAAGATTATAAATATCTATACGTTCTTCATAGCCAGCTTGTAATGGATATTGATTGCGATACGCTTGATAAAACTCATCAGGAAATCCACCAAACAATTGGGTATAGGCCAATTCAGCTTCTCGATGTCCTATATATACAGCAGGATCAAGAATAAAAGGTTTTCCTTGATTTCCACAATAAACATTCCCAGCCCACAAATCCCCATGTAAGATGGAAGGTTTTGTCGGCTCTACTAACATCTTTTCAATCACAGGAAGAGCATCTTTTATTTTTTGAATCGTTTTATGGGAACAAAAACTTTTTGCGATATCAATTTGTGGAGACAATCGACAATGAATAAAGAATTGTATCCAACTATCCATAGGCGTATTGATTTGAATATTTGTTCCTATATAATTGTCTTCAATAAAACCAAATGGATGATCTAAAACCTTTTGTACATCAGCTTGATGCATTCGGGCTAAACCTTTGCCTAAATCTTTCCAATATTGGTTTGACTCTATTCCCTTTTCTATATATTCCATCAATAGAAATGATTGATTCCCTTCTAATCCAATTGCTAGTACATGTGGAGTAGAAAGTGTATTAGTATTTGCTAATGCTTTTAGTCCATGTGCTTCTTTTTTAAACATATCCATTCTATTCGCATCATTCATTTTGACAAATAGTCTATCTCCATTTGATAGAGATAAACAATATGCTTGATTGATATCTCCTCCAGATAACACTTGTTTTTGTACGATGGAAACCTTTTGTTTGTATAGAGATTGAATCGCTTCTATTAAAGATGTGAAAATTTGTGTTGTCATATGTTTATTATACGAAAGAAAATCATAAAAAAACTCAGGAATTTTCCTGAGTGTTTATGTCATGGCAGGGGTAGCAGGAGTTGAACCCACATCAGCGGTTTTGGAGACCGTTA
>CADBTK010000176.1 GCA_902797585.1 Erysipelothrix rhusiopathiae | reverse complement strand
TCAAATAGATTCTAAACAAGCGAAGCAGGCGAAACAAGAAATCTATGAATTAATTCAACCAATTGTAGATATCCAACCAGAACCAGAAGTGAAATTCCAATGGCTTTTTAATATCTATTATAAACGATTGGATGCGTGGTACAGGGATTAATTTGTTCATTAGTATTAAGGTGATAATCAATTGTTTCAATCTTTTAAAAATGATAGAAACGAAAGATATGATTAGATAAAAATGGAATATATTTAATACAAAATTCTTTATAGAAATTGATTAAAAAAGGAATAGAGTTATTCTGTGAATTCGTTGACAAATGAATGTAAGAATGACTATAATGTTTGTGTTGAAACTTAAAGGAGGAATTACTGATATGACAGTAAAAGTTGCAATCAATGGATTTGGACGTATCGGTCGTTTGGCATTCCGTCAAATGTTCGGTGCAGAAGGTTACTAAGTTGTAGCGATCAACGACTTAACAAGCCCTGAAATGTTGGCTTACTTGTTGAAATACGACACAACTCAAGGAACTTACGAAAAAGCAGACACAGTTTCTGCTGGTGAAGGTTCAATCACTGTTGATGGAAAAGAAATCACAATTTACGCAGAAGCAGACGCTTCTAAATTACCTTGGGGAGACCTTGGGGTAGACGTAGTATTAGAATGTACAGGATTCTATACTTCAAAAGCTAAAGCACAAGCTCACGTTGATGCTGGTGCTAAAAAAGTTGTTATCTCTTCACCTGCAGGAAACGACTTACCTACAATCGTTTATAATGTAAACCACACAACTTTAACAGCTGATGACAACATCATCTCTGCTGCAAGTTGTACTACAAACTGTTTAGCTCCTATGGCTAAAGCATTGAACGACTTAGCTGCAGTTAAATCTGGAATCATGACTACAGTTCACTCTTACACTGGTGACCAAATGACATTAGATGGTCCTCAACGTAAAGGTGACAAACGTCGTAGCCGTGCTGCTGCTGAAAACATCGTACCTAACTCTACAGGTGCTGCAAAAGCAATCGGATTGGTTATTCCTGAATTGAACGGAAAATTAATCGGTTCTGCTCAACGTGTTCCATGTCCTACAGGATCTACAACTATCTTAGTTGCAGTTGTTGAAGGAAAAGTTACAGTTGACCAAATCAACGAAGCTATGAAAAACGCAACAACTGAATCTTACGGATACACTGATGAAGAATTAGTATCTAGCGACATCATCGGTATGCGTTATGGATCTTTGTTTGATGCAACTCAAACTATGGCTATCGAAATGGACAACGGTGATACTCAAGTACAAGTTGTTTCTTGGTATGACAACGAAAACTCATTCACTAGCCAAATGGTTCGTACAATTAAATACTTCTCTGAATTGAAATAAGGATGAGATAATCGGCACCCAATTGGGTGCCTTTTTTATTGAAAAAAAGCGTGTTTTCATATATTCTAATAAAAGACAGATGGAGAAGATAGAATGCCTATAAAAACAAGATTATCCGATGAAGATAGAGATGAATTAACCAAAGATGTTAATGATTTAGATAAGGTATATTTGGAACGAATGAAAAAGGACGGGATTGATCCTGAACTTTTGGAACAATTCCGAGATTTATCTTTGCAAATCGATAAGAAAGACAAGTGATGTTTTTATAACATCCATTTTTTATAAAGGAGAGAATTGCTATGAAGTTATATAACAGCTACACGCAACAAATTGAAACTCTTGAACCGATTCAAGAAGGAAAAGTCAATATGTATGTTTGTGGTCCAACCGTATATAATTATCCACACGTTGGTAATGCCCGGCCTATCGTAGTCTTTGATACTTTAAAAAAAGCCCTTCAAGTACAAGGGTATCAAGTAACTTATGTCAGCAACTATACCGATGTTGATGACAAGATTATTGCGACTGCGAAAGAAGAAAATACGACTGAAAAAGAAATAACGGATCGCTATATACAAGCATATAATGATACTCGTTTTGATTTGAATGCTGATTTACCTGATTACACACCACGTGTAACGGAAACAATGGATCAAGTCATTTCATTTATACAAAAATTAATTGATGAAGATGCTGCTTATCAAGTCGATGGAGATGTATATTTCCGTGTAAATGCTGATAAGAATTATGGTTCTTTATCTCATCAAAAAATTGATGATTTAATGGTAGGAGCCCGCATTGATGAAAATACGAAAAAAGAAAATCCATTAGATTTTACTTTATGGAAAGAAACAAGTGAAGGAATTCAATGGGATTCCCCTTGGTCAAAAGGTCGTCCTGGATGGCATACAGAGTGTGTGGTTATGATTCAAGATGTCTTTAAAATGCCTTTGATTGATATTCATGGAGGAGGAATGGATTTAAAATTCCCACACCATGAAAATGAAATTGCCCAATGTGAATGTGTTAATCATACTCGTTTAGCAAATATGTGGGTTCACAATGGAATGATTAACATTGATAAAGTAAAAATGTCTAAATCATTAGGGAATGTATGGTGGGCAAAAGACTTAATTCAAAAATATAGTGGAAATGTGGTTCGTTGGGTTTTAGTATCCACACAATATCGTGCGCCACTAAACTTAAGCGAAGAATCATTCACAACTGCTATTAAAGAATTATCACGTATTGAAAATGCATATAAACAAGCCAGTGTTACATTGCAACTAAATGATATGCATATTATCAATGAATTAGATGAAACAATGTGGCAAGGTTTTGTGGATGCATTAAACGATGATTTGAATACACCAAATGCGATTAGTCAAGTCTTTGAATGTATGAAACAAATGAATCAATCTCTTCGTACACGTCAACCAGACTTAGAACATATCGCAAAATTAACATATACATTGGAACAAATGTT
>CADBTK010000175.1 GCA_902797585.1 Erysipelothrix rhusiopathiae | reverse complement strand
GTTTTTACTTGATCAACACCCATTGCTTCTAGTTGCATATATGCCATAGTTCCTGTGGCATCTTGGGTTAATGTTTGATCCATACGAATTTCAATCGGTTGACCCGCTTTGCATTCTCCATTTATTAAATGCGCTTTTAAAATCTTCGTTGTTAAGTTTTCCATACTATCATCATCCTTTGTCTTGTATTATAGCACGATTTAGAGCATCATTTTTATGATATAATTGTAAAAAAATTGAGAGGTGAACTATGAAAACTTTAAAACAAGTCTATAGTAGTTATGAGAAAGACAACCAAATCGATCCTTCCCTTTATTCACAACACAATGTGAAACAAGGTCTTCGTAATGAAGATGGAACGGGAGTTAAAGTTGGACTTACTAAAATATGTGATGTAGTCGGATACGAAATGGTTGATGGAAAAAAGAAAAATGTAGATGGGAAATTAATCTTTAGAGGTTATTCGATTCAAGATTTAATTCAAATGGATAACGCATTTGAAAACACTGCCTTTCTATTAATCTTTGGAAAATTACCAAACCAAGAAGAATTAAACATATTTCACCAAACATTAATGGACATGAATCAAAGCGCGATGATTGATGAAAGTTATACTACCAGCAACATCCTTAACGCTTTACAAATTGACATACTAAAAATGTATTCCCTCGATCCCAATCCAGACTCTGATACATTGGAAGAAAGAATGATTCGAGGATTGGCTGTTCTATCAAGTATGCCACTATTTGTTTTTTCAAATTATCATCACAAAAAGATAACTCGCTATCCGTGCCCTGATGAAAGTTTTGCTAAAAACATCTTAGCTCTAATTCGTCAAAACAAAGACATTAGTCCACAAGAAATACAAGCAATGGATACCTTATTAGTGTTACATGCTGATCATGGTGGAGGAAATAACTCTACATTTGCCAATGTCGTAATCTCCAGTACTGGAACGGATATCTATTCATGCATTTCTGCAAGTGTCGGTTCATTAAAAGGACCAAGACATGGTGGAGCCAATGCCAAAGTATACCAACAATTTTTAACCATTTTACAAGATGTTGGAACGACGCAAGATCCAGAGATTCTATATGATATCGCTGTGCGTTTATTGAAGAAAGATTATTTCGATAAAAGCGGATTAATCTATGGAATCGGACATGCCATTTATACTATCAGCGATCCACGTGCTACCGCCATGAAAGAAACATGTCAAATGTTGGCACACGAAAAAGGAAAAGATAAACACTTTGAAACTTTGGTTGCTTTTGAAAAAGCCGCCATTCAAGCTATGAAAGATATTAAAGGGATTGATGCATGTCCAAATGTCGATTTCTATTCTGGACTTACCTATTCATTATTAGGAATTGATCAATCTTTATTTACACCAATGTTCTGTATTGCTAGAACTGCCGGTTGGGTGGCTCACCATTTGGAAAATCGCCAAAATAACCGTAAACTTATTCGTCCAGCCAATGTATATGTAGGATTTGAGAACAAGTAACCTTGTTCTCTTTTTTCATAAAAAAAGTGGAGATTATTCTCCACTATCACCATTCAACATCATGTCGCGTTTTTGCGAGATTAGAATGTAAGTAGCATCCTTTGGATATGGTTCATCCTTTACATCTGTTAAGACTTCCAATTTACAAGGATACCCGTTTTCTTTTAACATGTTCAACAGTTTTTCTTCCCCATATTGTTTTGTGATTGCATATCCACAAGCACAATTACCATATTGGTCTAAACACTGTATAATCCATGATGGAATCTCATTTGCCATTGGTATCTTCCTTCCTACACATATCAAGTATTATATCGAATTTATACTTTTTTTCAAGTCTACATCAAATGAAAAGGTCTCTCTTGAGACCTTATTTGGTTTGATATCCATCTGGGTTAGAAGATTGCCATTTCCAACTCGATTGACACATATCATCAATATCATATTGTGCTTGCCAACCTAATTCTTCTTTGGCTAAATCACATTGCGCATAACACATGGCAATATCCCCAGCACGACGTGGTTTGATTTCATATGGAATTTCATGTCCACATGCTTTTTCAAATGCATGAACAACTTCTAGTACACTATATCCTTTACCAGTTCCTAAGTTATAAACTTTACAACCACATTTTTCATCAATCTTAGCTAGTGCGGCAACATGTCCTTTTGCTAAATCTACTACATGAATATAATCACGAACACCCGTTCCATCTGGTGTGTCATAATCATCGCCAAAGACACCTAGTTTTTCTAATTTACCGACTGCCACTTGCGCTACATATGGCAATAAGTTATTTGGAATTCCTTTTGGATCTTCTCCAATACGTCCACTTTCATGTGCCCCGATTGGATTAAAGTAACGAAGTAGAATAACATTCCATTCTGGATCTGCTTTTTGAACATCCATTAAGATTTGTTCCAACATCCATTTTGTCCATCCATATGGGTTAGTACATACTCCTTTTGGACACTGTTCAGTGATTGGCATCGTTTCTGGTTCTCCATAGACTGTAGAAGAAGAAGAGAAAATGATATTTTTTACATTATGTTTTCTCATCACATCAACTAGGGTTAATGTTCCAGAAATATTATTTTGGTAATACTCAATTGGTTTGGCAACCGATTCACCTACCGCTTTTAATCCTGCAAAATGGATAACTGCATCGACTTTTTCTTTTTCAAAAATCGCATCCAATCCTTGTTGGTCACGAATATCTAATGGATAAAAAGAAATAGGTTTTTCTGTAATTTCTTGAATTCTTTCAATAGCCACTTCACTGGAATTATCTAAATTATCCACCACTACAACATCATGCCCAGATGTTAATAATTCAACACATGTATGACTTCCAATATATCCTGCTCCACCGGTTACTAATACTTTCATTGTACTTTCCTTTCTAATAAAGCTTCTTGTTGACTTTTATTTAAACGGACTCCTTTTGGTTGTCCATCAACTAGGAACCATAGACATTGATTGTCTGGATCCCATTGATCAAAGAAGACTTCATTCTTTTCTTTTTCTTGAAATTGTTTTTGGATAGATCGAACAAACTCTATCGAACATCCTTGCCTCTTTACTCGGAAACAAAATTCAAAGTCTTTGACATTGTCACAAAGAATTAATTCATCATCCTTCTCTAGATTATCAAACTCTTTCTTTTCCGACAAGATAATCACATATTTTCTATCTGGGTCACGAAATAAGAATGGATGTCCAAACTCATATATCGTTTGACATTGACTACATTTATGACGGAAATAGATATTTTGATCCAATAATTGCTCTAAAGTAGGATGAATCCCTGCTACACATACCGTATCTCTTTTTATCCAAAAAGTATGTTGGCAACAAGGACACGTACTATCAATCATTCTCTGGTTCATCGCACGATTGGTTGGCAAATATCAGCCAACCATTCCCTTTCACAATCCGATAAATATGGGCTAATTTTATCAAAGACTTGTTGGTGATAGTCATTGAGCCATTGAATATCTGTATCGCTCATTAAAGAAAGTTCCAATCCTTCTTTATCAAAAGGAACAAAGGTAATTGGTTCAAAATGCATAAATTGCCCATATTCATTTTTTATATCATTTACAGCCAACAATTCATTTTCGTGACGAATTCCAAAACCATTCTCTACATATACACCCGGCTCATCGGTCGTAATCATTCCAGCTTCAAGTGTCGCTTCTCTACTATTTGTAAAACGACGGAATCCATTATTATCTTCATGCACTGAAAGAACATGACCAACTCCATGTCCTGTTCCGCATTGATAATCCATCCCTTGTTGCCATAAAGGACTTCTAGCCAAGATATCCAATTGACTTCCTTTGGCTCCATATAAC
>CADBTK010000174.1 GCA_902797585.1 Erysipelothrix rhusiopathiae | reverse complement strand
CCAATTGTTTCAAACGTTGAATCTGTTCTGGTTCTGTCACACTTATCTGGGTAGAGGCATGAATGGTAGCTCGTGGCAATCGTTTATAAATCAAATAAATCAATCCTAAATCTTGAACAATTAAAGCATCGACTCCCATTTCATAACACGTCTTGGCTTGTTGATAAGCCATCTCTATTTCTTCTGGGAATAAAACAGTATTCATTACTATATAAACTTTGACTCCCACTAAATGGCATTGATCGATTGCTTGTTTGGCTTGTTGGTACGTAAAGTTTTTTGCAAATGCACGTGCACCAAACTCTTGCAAAGCAAAATAGACAGCATCGCAACCAGCTGCCAATGCCGCTTGTAAATGTTCAACATTTCCTACAGGAGCTAATATTTCCGGTTTCATGGTTTCCATTATACAAAAAAAAGCCATCTTTCGACAGCTTCTTACTTTTTCTTATTTTCAAAATATTTTTGAATAGCTTGATAAGTTTCTTCACTAATATAGTGTTCAATACGACATGCATCTTCTTCCGCAATTTCTTTTGGCACACCAATTTCTTCAAACATTTGTGTGAAAAAACAATGGCGTTGATAGGTTGCTTGAGCAATTTGTCGTCCTTCATCCGTTAGATCAAGAATTTTACTGTCATCCAACTGCACCAAACCTTTTTTCTCCATTAGTTTTACGGCATGCGATACACTCGGTTTTGAAAAACCTAAATAACTAGCGACATCTACACTACGAACGTGTTCAATTTGTTGACTCAAAACTAAAATCGCTTCTAGATAATCTTCCATTGATTCGCCAAGTTCCATATTTCGACTCCATTTCTATTTAACAAGTATATTTTAGACATGACTAACTATGTTGTCAATTCTAATGTTTGGCTCGCTCGGCTTCTCTCCAATTATCTTGGTATCCACTTAATAAATCCACAAATCGTTTTGCAGTTAAATGCGGTCTAGTGATGGCACTACCAACCACTACACTATGTGCTCCTAAAAAAATACACTTCATTGCATCTTCTGGCGTATAAAGATGTCCTTCCATCATGACATATGCTTCTTCTTTAAAATCACGACACATTCTAGCAAATTCACGCATATCAGGCTCGGTAATATCTTTTGTTTCTTCGGTATATCCATATAAAGTAGGTGCTACAATATCCGCTCCATTTTCAATTGCTTTTTTTGCTTCTTGATAGTTGGATACATCCGCAAAGAAAATAACATCTGGATACTTTTCTTTTGCCTGTGGTAATAAATCCCAGGCAATGGTTTTTTCATGTGTTGTTTGACTCGTACAATCCAAAGCTACAATTTCCGCTCCTGATTCAATAATTTCATCCACTTCTTTCATCGTTGGAGTTATAAATACATCAGTATCATCGTGCCAGACTTTATACAATCCAATAACAGGTAGATCCACCACTTGTTTAATATCTTTAATTTGTTGAGGGCTATTGGCACGGATCGCAACAGCTCCTGCCCACTTTGCAGCCTGTGCCATTTTGACATGCATGTCTTCTGTATAAATAGGATCATCTTTTTGTGTTTGACACGAAACAATTAACCCTCCTTTTAGACTTTCTAATAATTCTCTATTTTTTGGATTGGTTGTTTTCATTCTTTTCTCCTTCTGTCTCCATCACATTTTTAGGTTTCTTCTTTTTCGGATAAACATTGGTAACAATAAGATCAAAATCTTCCATAGTCGCCCATTGACATATAGCAGAAATCGAAAATTTTGAATCATCCACCAATAATATCGATTGTTGGCTACGCTTTAATACTTCTGCTTTAATCGAACCTAGACCAAAATCAGCAGAATAGATTTCATGGTTATCCGCATTCAATCCATTTGCCGTCATAAAACTGATATCAAATCGAAACTGTTTTAACATCTGCTGACTCAATGGTCCTGTTGACATATCGTAACGAGCATCAAATCGACCTCCCAACAAAAAGACTTCTCCTTGGAAATCATCCGGAAGATTGCGTAATAAGAAGACACTTGGTGTGACCAAAGTGACTTGTTTATCCACTAAATATGGCAATAGATATCGTGTAGTACTCCCTGAGTCCACATAAATACATTGTCCCTTTTGAATCTTTTGCGCTACCCATGCACAAATATCTTGTTTCTTTTTAACATTTACACTTTCTTTTTCAAAAACCGTAGGGTCTATCATCCCATGAATAATGGCTTCACTACTCAACAAGGAAGCTCCTCCTCGTTGTCGTGTTAATCGACCTTGTTTTTCTAAAGCGTTTAAGTCGCGAATAATCGAAGAACGAGAGGCATGTAATTGTTCAACCAATTCATTAACAGATATAAACTGTTTTTCTTTTAGTATCTGTAAAATTCTTATTTGTCTTTCTTCAATAATCATACCTATCCTCCAATCTGTACAAAATCACTCTCATATTGTTTTAAAGCATCTTCTTTCATCAT
>CADBTK010000173.1 GCA_902797585.1 Erysipelothrix rhusiopathiae | reverse complement strand
TCTTTATCCTTTTTCAATAAAGGACGAATATTCACCGTAATTAGAATAAATGTAACTAATAGAACAACCAATGTCGAAATCGCATTGACAGAAGGGTTCACACGTTTGGACATGGTATAAACCATAATACTTAAGTTTTTTACTCCCCGTCCTGTGACAAAATAAGAAATGATAAAGTCATCAAAACTCATCGTAAAGGCAATCAATGCCCCAGAAATAATTCCAGGCATAATTTGTGGCACAATCACTCGACGAATCGCTTGAAATGGGGTAGCCCCTAGATCCATAGCGGCATCCGCTAGGTTCGGATCTAATGAGCGAACCTTTGGCATAACACTTAAAATCACATAAGGAATACAAAAGGCAATATGTGCTAGTAACATCGTCATAAACCCTTTTGGTACTTGAAATGTGATAAAAAGTAACATCAGTCCAATAGCGGTCACAATATCAGGGTTCATCAAAGGAAAGTCATCCACTTGGGAAACAAAGCGACGGATACGCTTCGTACTTTGACTTAAACCAATAGCGGTAATGGTTCCAACGACTGTGGATACTGCGGTTGCTAGTACGGCCACTAAAATCGTAATATATAACGATTCCATCATCCCTCTATTTTTCAACATCGCTGCATACCAACGTAAACTAAATCCAGTAAAGTGCGTCAACGATTTAGAATTGTTGAAAGAGAATACCATCATAAATACGATGGGTAAGTAGAAAAAGATTAAACTGGCAATCATCATTGCCTTACCAAACCAATTATTTTGTCGTTTCATGATTAATCCTCCCCACCTGCAGTAGCGTCAATTTTACGCACCCACATCATAAGAAGCATCATAATCGCAGCCATGATCATACTAATAGCCGAACCAAAGTTCCATTCTCCTACGGTAATGAATTGGTTTTCAATCACATTCCCAATTAAGAAGAATTGTCCTCCTCCTAATAGTTTTGGAATGAAGAAACTGGAAACAGCTGGTAAGAAGACCAAAGTAATCCCACTAACGACACCCGATAAAGATAAAGGGAAAATCACTTTCCAAAATGTTTGAAAGCGATTGGCCCCTAAATCCGCACTGGCTTCTAATAAAGAGTGGTCTAATTTAGATAACACTGTATTAATTTGAAGAATCATAAATGGTAAGAAGTTATATACCATCCCAATAAGAACGGCCGTTTCTGTATATAAAAGTTCTCCAGTATGAATTCCAAAAAAACCTAATAAAGAAACAATCGGTCCGTCATTTGACAACAATCCAATCCAGGCATACGTACGCACTAACATATTGATCCACATCGGTAATGTGATTAGCAATACAAGCAATTGTTGTTTCTTTTCTTCTGTTTTTGAAATAAAGTAGGCGATCGGATATCCCAACAACAAACATATCACCGTTGTCTTTAAGGCAATTGCTAATGAACGCCAAAGGATCAATAAGAAATCCGGATCGGTAAAGAAGCGAACATAATGTTCTAAAGTAAATTTAAATGTAGTGATTTGGTTACCTGCCTTCATTAAGGAATACAATAATATCAGCAGCATCGGAACAACCAACATCAATACGCTCCATGCAATATATGGGTATACTAATTGTCTAAACTTTTTCATCTAGAATCCCATTTTCTCCATGACATGAATATCTTCTGGATAGAAAGTAAGTCCGACTTCTTTCCCTTCTTCCACAAAGTCTGTTGTATGAATTTTTAATACACGCCCAGTTGTCCAGAATGTAACCGAGTAAACTCCTTCACGAATATTTTCTGGATCAAAGTCATAGTCTACCGAAACATCCACCATTTCTTCTTGGTTGGATAATTTCCAAGCTTGGGCATTGGCCCACATTTTAATATCGGTATCTAACGCCATGGATTCTTGAATTTCATCCACAGTTTTGAAAAAGTTAAAGGCACTCATGGCTTCATTGGCTTTTTTATTTTCTACTACACGTTGATCAATCACCCAAATGTGACGCGTAATGGAAGTACCGGCTGCGGTAGAGAAGGTTACTTCGTATTCTCCAATTTTTTCTTCTAAGTTGGTTTCAATATTTGAAATCGAAATATATTCATCCGTTTTTGGATTCCAAGCTTGGGCATCGGCACGCGCAATCATTTCTTTATCATCGATTTCTTTCATATCTTCTAAATCTAGATAGAAATCATTGGCACTAATCTTTTCATTACCATCTCTTGAAGACATCGCATAGTTGGAGTTAACGTGCATATTTACGGTGACATGGGTTCCTGGTACAGTTTCCACCATCACTTCATAGTGAACCCCTTTAAATAGAACACTTTCCACTTCTCCAGTTAACTTTCCTTTTTCAATAGGAACGATATCAATATCTTCTGGTCGGATAATGACATCGACTTCTTCATCATTTTTAAATCCTACATCCACACAATCAAAGACAATGTCATCAAATTTTACTTTTTTATCTTCTACCATACGTGCACGAATAATATTGGATTCTCCTATAAAACGCGCAACATATTCATTGGCTGGTTCATTATAAATATCTTCAGGCGATCCCACTTGTTGGATTTCCCCTTCTTTCATAACCACAATTTTATCGGACATAGTCAAGGCTTCTTCTTGGTCATGCGTAACAAAAATAAAGGTAATTCCTACCTCTTGTTGGATACGTTTTAATTCATATTGCATCTCTTGACGAAGCTTTAAATCCAAAGCCCCTAATGGTTCATCGAGTAATAAAACATCTGGTTCATTAACCAAAGCGCGGGCAATCGCAATACGTTGTTGTTGACCACCGGATAGATGAGTTACATCTTTGTTTTCATACCCTTCCAAACCGATTAACTTCAACATTTTCATAACCTTTTGTTCAATAACATCTTTACTCATCTTTTTAATCTTTAAACCAAAGGCAATGTTGTCAAAGACATTCATATGTGGGAATAATGCATATTTTTGGAATACAGTATTTAATTCTCTTTTGTGAGGAGGTACTCCATTTAAATCTTCACCATTAAAGATTACTTCCCCTTCACTTGGTTCAATAAAACCAGCTAAAATACGAAGCAGTGTTGTCTTACCACATCCAGAAGGACCCAGCAACGTCACAAACTCATTCTCATAAATATCTAAATCGATTCCTTTTAATACCACTTGGTCTTCAAAGGATTTTACAATCTTTTTAAACTCAATAATCTTCTTTTTTTCTTCCATCTCTTTATCCCTTCCTAGAATAGTGGTGGTGTACTCACCCACAACAACTCAACATCCTTACTTGTTGGATTATAGATATAATGTGAAGCATTTCCCGAACAATAGAATGTTTCTTTTGCCTTCACTTTATAAACTTCACTATCCATTACCAACTCAATACTTCCTTTTAATACATACCCAAACTCTTGTCCTTCGTGTGTTTTCATTAACGAAGTTTTCTGTTTAGGATGCAGTGTTAATAAAATAGGTTCCATTTCATTTTTTTGCGCATTGGGAACAATCCAATGAATGGTCTCATTCTCTCTTTCATCCACAAAAAAATCTTCTTCTTTAAATACTATCTGTTCTTTTTCTGGTTTAGAAAAAAACTCTTGTAAGTTGGTTCCTAAAGCTTCCAATATATTTTCTAATGTCGATACATTGGGGCTGGTTAAATCCCTTTCTAACTGGGATAAAAACCCTTTGGTTACTTCAGAACGTGATGCTAATTCATCTAGTGTTAAATCATTTTTTATACGCAATGCTTTTAACTGTTTTCCTATTTCCATAAAACACCCCTTGTTTTATTAATTAAACTTGAAGTTTAATTTATTAAACACCATTAAAGTATAAAAGAAAGATACTCTTTATGCAATAAAAACATACAAAAAACCCTACCGATTTCTCGGTAGGGCCAGATAAATGAATAAGGTTAAAGAGATTTTTTATTCATTATCTTTCTTCTTGAATGCTACCATAGCACCTAAACTTGTGATCATTCCTGTCACAGCTCCGATAACTCCAGTTTCCATTCCAGTTTGTACTGGTGTTGG
>CADBTK010000172.1 GCA_902797585.1 Erysipelothrix rhusiopathiae | reverse complement strand
TTAATAAGGACATGGATAAAGGTCCAATGTTCAAATACCCTAGCGGTGTATAAGACATTAACAGAACAACCGCAATCAACAATGCCAATGTGGTAATACGGCGAATTTCATAACTAGTACTTTTCATATTCAATTTTCCTCCTACTCTCGCTTCTTTCGAATGCGATGTAAATAAAGTATCTAGGTCACTAATTCAATTACAGTTCAAAGAATCTGTATTGATGACCAATTTCATTATATAAAAAGAAAATGAGAAATCAATAAGAAAAGACTCAGAGATACACTCTGAGCCTAGACTTTATTCTGTTTTTGATTGTTCGATGACTTTTTGAGCAATGTTATCAGGTACTGGATCGTATCGGTTCATGCTCATTGTGAACCGTCCTAAACCACTAGTCATAGAACGTAAGTCTAAAGAGTATTTAGACATTTCAGCTAAAGGAACTTGTGCTTCAATGATTTGATCATCATTTTCTGGTTCCATACCCATGATTTGTCCACGACGTTTATTCAAATCTCCAATAATAGTACCTGTGTAAGAATCAGGAACAATGACTTTTACATCCATAATTGGTTCTAAAAGAATCGGATGAACTTTTGTCATCGCATCTTTAAATGCTAAGTGAGCAGCTAATTTAAATGCCATTTCACTTGAGTCAACATCGTGGTATTTACCATCCAATAATGTAGCTTTGATATTAACCATTTTATATCCAGCTAAAGGCCCTTTTTGACAACATTCACGAAGACCAGTTTCTACTGCTGGGAAGTATTGTTTAGGAACGGCACCACCGAATACTTTTTGATCGAAGATCATTTCTTCGCTATCTTCTTGTGTTGGTTCAAATTCTACAAATACATGTCCAAATTGACCGTGTCCTCCGGATTGTTTCTTATGACGTCCTTCGCCCACATCTTTTTTAGTGATGGTTTCACGGTAAGTAACTTTAGGATCAGCTGTATCTACTTGTACTTTGTATTTAGATTCCATCTTAGATAAGATAACATCTAAGTGTTGATCACCAATACCATAAATAACGGTTTCTTTCGTTTCTTTGTTGTTATTAACGATAAATGTTGGATCTTCTTCCACCATACGAGCTAAACCAGTAGTAAGTTTATCTTCATCATTTTTCGTTTTAGGGAATACAGCTTGTCCATACATTGGTTCATCAAAATGAATCGGATCAGCAATCAATAATTTCCCTTTTTCACACAAAGTATCATTTGTTTTTGTGTTTTGAAGTTTTGTTAAGGCACCAATGTCACCAGTAAATAATTTACCAACAGCTGTTTGGTGTTTTCCTTTAATAATATAAATAGATCCAATTTTTTCAGTTTCTCCATTGTTTCCATTAGAGATTGTTGAATCACTTGATAAAACTCCACTTAACACCTTGATATAAGAGATACGTCCAACAAATGGATCCACAATTGTTTTAAAGACTTGTGCCGTTAATACTTCCGTTTCACTTGTCATTAATTCAACTTTTTCACCATCTGGTGTAGTAGCTGTATAAATACCTTTTTCAGAATATGTTGGGAAATAGGCAACAATTAAATCCATCAAACGACGAATTCCAATCATTTGTGTAGCACTTCCTGAATAAACCGGAACGATTTCTCCATTACGAACTCCAATACGAACCCCTTTAGTCAATTCAGCATCGGTAAACTCTTCACCAGAGAAGAATTTTTCCATTAATTCATCATCACCCATCGCAACGGCTTCAGCAATTTGATCTTTGTATAAAGATACTTCTTCTTGCATATCAGCTGGTACTTCTTGGGCTTGATCTTCATTGGCTTTATCTCCTTTGTAATACCAAGCTTTGTTTCGGATAATATTTACAGATCCTACAATTTCACCATTTTCAATAATTGGCATTTCAAATGGAATAACGCTTTTTCCAAACTCTTCATGAAGTTGTTCATACGCTTCTTGGAAACTAGTTCCTTCTTCATCTAATTTATTAATGAAGAAAAATGTTGGTTTTTTTGCTTCTACACTGGCTTTATATGCAAGTTTTGTACCAGATTCTAGTACGTTTTTAGCATCGGCTACGATCAATGTAGAATCTCCAACCGCAAAACCAGCTTGTTTTTCACCGACATAATCCAAATAACCTGGCGTATCGATGAAGTTAATTTTACAATCCGCCCATTCAATTGGAATGATAGAAGTATAAATACTTGTTCCACGTTTAATTTCTTCTGGATCAAAGTCAATCATGGAACTTCCTTCACTTGTTTTTCCAAAACGATCGGTTGCTTTTGTATAAAGAAGTAAGGATTCCATTACAGCAGTTTTACCTGAACCACTGTGACCTAAGACACTAACATTACGAACTTCTGAACTTAAATAGTCTCTCATAATGTGTCACCCGCCTACTTCAAGATTGGCTCTAATTGAGCTCTACAATGTTCACGAACATAATCAAGGGCAACATTTCCTTGTTTATCTTTCATATCTTTATCAGCACCAAAGGCTAATAATTTTTCAACCAAACTTGGATATCCACCATAAGCAGCACGCATCAAGGCAGTACATCCATTATTATCAAATAAGTTTACATCCGCATTTCTTTCTAAAAGAATAGCAATCGTATCACGTTTAAAGGCAATACATGCTTCCATTAAAGCTGTACGACCTACTTCGTCTTGAGCATTGATATCTGCACCAGCATCTAACAATTCCAAAACACATCTATCTTGACCTAATAACGCAGCACGCATTAAAGCAGTACGTCCTCTATCATCTTTCATATTGACATCGGCACCGGCTAAGATTAAGGCTTTACAAATTGTTTTGTTTCCTTTTTTAGCTGCACCCATTAATGCCGTTTTTCCTTTGTTATCAGTTGCATTTACATCCGCACCACTATCAATTAATAATTGAACAATGTCTTTACGGTCACGTTTAGCTGCACGCATCAATGCAGAACGTCCGTCACCGTTTTGATAGTTTACATCAGCACCCGCTTTGACTTGAGCAGCTGCCATTGGGAAATCGCCATTTGCACAAGCGTCCCAAAATACTTTGTTAAAATTCTGATCCATGGTCATATTCCTCCTTCATGGTACAAAAGTAAAAGCTGGATATGTCCAGTCAACACTATCCAGCTATGCCCCTTGAAAAGAGCGGTTATTAATTATTATAGTTGTAACATTGAAAACCATTTCTTTTTTCATGATAACCACTCCTTCCTCTTGTTGAAATCATTATATCTTGAATAAAAACTAGGTCAATGAAGCGACCAAATTTGACAAAATATGTACCGAAAAAGACAGGTTATTTCAAATAACGAAATTCTACCTGCCCTTTTTCAATATTAACTTGTGTCACACGTACCGTTACTCTTTGCCCTATTTGAAGAATATGTTTATTTCCTGAAGAGTGCAATGAATAAGTAGATGGTTGATAAGCATAATAATCATTCAGAGAATGAACAGGAATTAATCCTTCCACTCCATTATCCAATGTCACAAAACAACCAAACTCCAATACACTTGTGATTGTCCCTTCAAACTTATTTCCAATATAGCGTTTCATATATTCCGCCATTTTAATGGCATCTATTTTTCTTTCAAGCGCTATGGCTTCTCTTTCCTTTATCGAGATATGAACACTTTGACTTTGAATTTTATCAAAATCATTTTGATCGATCGATTGTTTTGAAAAGATATATTTTTTTAACATTCGATGAACAACCACATCACTGTATCTACGAATAGGTGAAGTAAAGTGACAATATTCTTTTAATGCCAAACCAAAATGTCCTAAACAGCGTCCATCATATTGAGCCTTTTGCATAGAGCGCAACATGATATAAGAAATACATTTCTTTATTTCTTCATCTTGTATTTGATTTAAGTATTGTTGGATACGTTTTGGATCGGATTCCATACCTTCGATCCAAGGAATATGAAACAACATCGATAACTGCATTAAATCTTCTATCTTTTCTAAATCGGGTCTTTCATGCACTCGATACATACATGGCATTTGATGACGATATAATTCTTTTGCCACACAAGTATTGGCTAGAATCATAAATTCTTCTATCATCTCTTGAGAAAAACCTCTTTCACGAATAGAAATAGTATGAACGATTCCTTTTTCGTCGATATCGATAATTGGTTCACTTGTTTCAAAATCTATCTTTCCTCTTTTGATTGACTGGACACCTATTTTCTTAGCGCAATCAGCCATTAAGGTAAACCAATCTATTTGATCATAATAAGGATGATTTATATCCATAGAATCAAATAAAGAATTTACCAATTGATATGTACAACGTCGATTGGAATGAATCAAAGAAGGATAAATATCATATTTGTCACACTTCCCTTTGGAATCGATCCACATTTTACAAGTTAAAGTACATCGATCTACATCCGGATTTAAAGAACAAATGCCATTGGATAATCGAAATGGCAACATCGGTACCACACGATCACACACATAAATACTTGTTGAACGTAAATAAGCTTCTTTATCTAAAGGACTCTTTTCTTGCATATAATAAGTCACATCGGCAATATGCACATAAAGAATATAACCATTTCCATCTTTTTCAATCGAAATCGCATCATCAAAATCTTTGGCATCATCTCCATCAATAGTTACTGTATATAAATCACGATGATCCACACGATCAACAAAATCATACCTACTAACTTCTAAAGGAATATTATCCACTTGTTTCATGACATCTTTATTAAATTCCATGCGAGCATTATTTTCATACAATAATGCGGTAACATCAATTCCTACATCTTGTCTTTTTCCTAAGACTCGAATAATTTCTATTTCTAATGGATTGGAATATTTCTTGATTTGAGCAAGTAGAACATCATCTTTTTGATATGGAAAACTATTGGCATTTTTCACAAAGAAATCACAATGGTAATCTTCATTGGAATAAAAGAAAGCTTTCTTTTTTCTTTGAATCATAGAACCAGTGATTTGTGTTTTTGCTCGTTTATATACATGAACAATCTTTGGTTTATTAGAAAGAGTAACTAAGACTTCATCACCCACAAAAAAGATTTGTTTATCATTTTTATCTATGGTAAGAGTCATTTGAAAGTTAGTTACTACCCAATCAAAACGAGTAATGGCTTTGATTTTTCCAATGAAATAAGAACCTTCAATCCATTCATAATGAGAATGATTATTAAATAATAGACGATCTTCTTCCATTTGATTTAATGCTTTCATCAATGAAACAAACTCTGCGCTTGTTTGACAATGACACTCTTTCTTTAATCCATCCAATGTCCATTTTTTCTTCTTTTCAAAAATAGTTTTTAATTTATTGATCATATTTTCCCTCCTTTCCAACAAAAAAGGCCTTCCGGCCTCTTATTTAACAACTTGTAAAGCGATGGTTACCGCGAAGAACAAAATCCCAGTAATTAAAGTCAAACGAGAGATTGCTTTTTCTGGTCCACGTTCTTTTTGCACCGCAAATAAGTTTAGATCTCCACTTCCAGTAAAAGCAGATGATAACCCATCTGATTTACCACTTTGTAGAAGAACTAGAATAATCATGAATCCGGCTAATACCATTAATAATATATTTAAAATATCTTTCATATTTTCACTCTTTCCTTTTAGACGTAAGACATTATAACACACTACTTAAGAAATTCAAGGTCTGCAAGATCCATCAAAGAATCCACTGTATGGCTTGGATAAACACCCAAACGTTGGATATCTTCTTTTGTATGCACACCTTTTGTTACAAAGATTGTTTCAACCCCATGATTGGTTCCTAAAGAAATATCTGTTTCTAAATTATCTCCAATTAAAATAACTTCTTCTTTATTTAAACCAAAGTATTCTAAACAATAATCCAGTATAGGTGCATGTGGTTTAGAGATATCAGGACTTATTTGACTGGATGCATATTCAAACATTGTTACTATACTTCCATTTCCGATAGAAAATCCATTCGGTGTAGGAAAAATACGATCTTTATTCGTACCAATTAATTTGGCTCCATTTAATAATAAATTTAAAGGCTTAGAAAAATCTTGATAACTAGCATCTCTTTTTAATCCAATAAAGACAAAGTCAGGGTTTTGATCCGTAATAGTAAAGCCATAATCCAATAAGGCTTGTTCCATTCCTTTCTCACCAAGAAAATAGGCTTTCTTTTCTTTATAGTGATGAGAAACATAAGCACAACTAGCCATGGCACTATTAAAAAATTGTTCGGGTTTAATATTTGTATAACCCATATCTAACATATGTTGGGCATTTTGTTGTTGGGTACGTGTCGAATTATTCGTTAAAAACACAAATGGAACATCATTTTCGATACAGATATCTAAGAATTGTTTGGCAGATTCTATAATCGATGATCCGCGATACA
>CADBTK010000171.1 GCA_902797585.1 Erysipelothrix rhusiopathiae | reverse complement strand
TAAACGTTGTAAAGTGGCATAGTAGTTTAAGAAACCAATACGCTTATATTCTTGAATGGTTTCATCAATCGATAATTTCCAAGGTACGCGGGTCATTACACCTTCTTTAAATTTGGATTCAATCCACAAATCTTGACGACGTAAATAAAGAACAATATCAATTTGAATATCTTTGCCAAAAAGGTCAAACAATGTTTTTTGGATTATCGGCCAAAAAGCAGGGATGAAGACTTCACTGTGATAAAAAACTTCTTCGGAAAGAATGATAGTATCTAAATCTTTTGCGTAGTCTTTAAAGCGTTGCATTTCTGCGTCTATGTTTTTGCGGGCCTTATTTATATAGGTATCTAACATATAGTGATGGTCCGCTGTATTGATTTGCATTGCTTCTTGTAACGCGCTATGATCCTGATTTTCGCATTTAATTAAAGTATCGTATACTAAAAAATCTCCGTTACTATAACCGTCCCAAGGTACATATTTTTTGCTTGGTACATAATAGCCGACTCCATTCTCTTCTAAAGAAGATAGATTTAGTTTAAAAAAGTTTTCTTGAAGTGCTGTTGTTCCTGTTTTTGGGGTTCCGATATGTAAGATAATCCTTTTCATACTAGAAGTATAGCATAACCCCTCTCATTCCTTGTCTTTTATGGTATTATGGTTTTGGTAAAAAAGGAGACAGCCATGGATACTCGTGTTGCGGTTATCAGTATTGTCGTTGAGGATGTCACTCAAATAGAGAATGTGAACGCCTTGTTCCATCAATATGGAAATCGTATTATTGGGCGTATGGGACTTCCTTATCGAGAAAAAGATATCAATATCATATGTATTGCGATTGATGCTCCGATGAATGAGATCAACGCATTAACCGGTGCCTTAGGTCGTATTGAAGGAATCAGCGCCAAAGCCACCTATTCAAATATTTAAAATCATTTGCCCCTGACACCAAAAGAGATTGCGGTGAAAGTAGCGAAATACAACAGTCATTTCACGTTGGTTTTCCTAGGGGATACCAACGTTTTTTTTGAAAGAGGAACTTTATGACAGAACAAATATCAAACTTACATTCCACACCATCGGCCAATCGAATTCACATTGGATTTTTTGGTTGTCGAAATGCAGGAAAATCCAGTTTAATCAATGCCTTAACCAATCAAGAATGTTCCCTTGTTTCTGATATCAAAGGAACGACAACCGATCCTGTTCATAAGGCGATGGAATTATTGCCTTTAGGACCGGTAGTCATCATAGATACACCAGGTTTTGATGATGAAGGAGAACTAGGCTCTTTACGTGTGAAGAGAACCCAACAAGTATTAAATCGTGTCGATATTGCCATTCTTGTAGTGGATGGAAGTGTTGGAGAAAATGAGTTTGATAAAGAGTTATGGACACTCATTCAAAAAAGAAATATCCCCGCTTTAAAAGTTTTTAATAAATCGGATTTAAATGACTCTTACCAAGGGATTTGTGTCAGTGCCAAAAATAAAGAAGGTCTTGAACAATTAAAAGAAAAGATAGGGCAATTAAAAAAAGAGAGTTCTGTAGATTCAATATTACTAGAAGATATTATTCAAGAAAAGGAAACCGTTATTTTAGTTATTCCGATTGATGAAAGTGCACCAAAAGGGCGTTTGATTCTACCTCAACAATTGGTACTTCGTAATTTATTAGATATCGGAGCTATTGCCCTTACATGCCAACCAGAGCAACTGAAAGATACAATTCATTCTTTAAAAGAAAAACCAGCTTTGGTTATTACCGATAGCCAAGCTTTCCAACAAGTCTCAGATATCGTTGATCAAGATATCCCATTGACATCGTTTTCGATATTATTAGCTAGAAATAAAGGCTATTTAAAAACAGCGATTGAAGGGGTAAAGGCGATTGAACAATTAGAAGATGGAGATAAGATTCTAATGGCGGAAGGATGTACACATCATCGCCAATGTAATGATATAGGAACAGTAAAGATTCCAAATTGGTTACGAAATCATACCCAAAAGAACATCCAAATTGATACCTGTTCAGGAAAAGGCTTCCCAGAAGATGTCAGTCAATACAAGGCCATTATTCATTGTGGTGGTTGTATGATTACCCAACGTGATGTGCAAGTACGAAAAGAATTGGCAAACCAACAAGGCGTTCCTTTTATCAATTATGGAATTGTGATTGCGGCTATGACAGGGACTTTAGAGAGAAGTATTCGTATCTTTGATGATATCCACAAGGAGCTATCCGATGATTGATACTCGAATACTTAATATAATTCATAAACTCATAGAAACACATTCATTAACGTGTGAAGAGTATCAAACTTTATTGGATCATCGCAATGAAGAAATAGCTGACTACCTACAAGAAAAAGCTGTCCAAGTACGAAAAGAGATTTATGGCAATCAAGTGTATACAAGAGGGTTGATTGAAATATCCAATATTTGTAAGAATGATTGTTTATATTGTGGAATTCGAGCGTCCAATTCCAATTGCCAAAGATATCGACTGACAAAAGAAGAAATCGTAGCTTGTGTAGAACAAGGAGTACAATTGGGATTTAAAACGATTGTCTTACAAGGAGGCGAAGATCCATATTATAGCGATGAAGTTTTAGTCGATATAGTTAAAACGATACGCTCACTATATCCAGATATTGCGATTACTTTATCTCTAGGACAGCGTAGTCATGATAGTTATCAAGCTTTATTTGATGCCGGAGCCAATCGTTATTTATTACGCCATGAAACCGCAGATGAAATCCATTATGGAAAATTACATCCATCAAATATGTCTTGGCAAGAGAGGATGGATTGTATCTACGATTTAAAATCTATTGGATTTCAAGTGGGTGTGGGGTTAATGGTAGGCTCTCCCTATCAAAGTAATGAAACC
>CADBTK010000170.1 GCA_902797585.1 Erysipelothrix rhusiopathiae | reverse complement strand
TATCATTGCTCAAAATGAAGTCGAACATGCTGCGCTGATTGGATGCAAAGACTACAGAAATATGCTTAAGCAGCAAAGCAGCATAAGGATGAATCGGAATTATTTTACACAAATCCTCATCCTTGAGGAATGTTTTGCTGCCCATACTATGCTTCTTCGCATCATTGACAATCACTTGGCGAACTGTAATCAGCTGTTCGTTCAAGTCATTGGCAACTTCTTGCCATTCTTCTTTAAGTGCTGGATCGTCTGCTTTTTTCATTGCCTGTGCCATCAAACGGAATGCCATATTTTCTGGCAGCTCTATCTTAATAGGTGGCACGAAGCGGCCAAGAATCTTCTTCGCATCCTCCGAACTGGCAAATAACGATGTCGATTCATGTGACACGATCATAAAGAAGAAATTTGAATCCTGGCTTACCTGTACCAACGTCTGAAAACCAGTTAAGGCATTCCGGTTATTATAGAAATACTCCGTAAACTCATCCCAAATGAAGAGAATCGCACTGAGATGATTCTCACGGATAATCGTACGAATCCAGTTTGCCATATCATTTGCTGACAAGCGCATAGCAACAATGTTGTTATCACGAGCCACTTCCAATAGATTCCGCATCAAATCCATCACTTTTGCAGGATTATTTTCTTTCAAATCCGCAATGATATGATCGATATTTTTATCTGGGAATTTCCATGCGTATTTTTCATCCGCAATCAAGCTGCCAAAATAAACCTTATTGGCTTCTTTCTCTTCTAACCAATTCAAGGCTGCAATACGCAAGGAAGACTCCCCGTGATTTTTAATATCATGCTTATCAAGTGCAGCAAGGATACTTTCTTGAATCGCTATGATCAAATCGTTATCGGAATGAATGGAAGAAGAACCGACACGATGGATGGTAATCATATTCCCATTATTCTTGTCGGTAATTATTTTGTCACACAATTCTTTCTTCAGACCATAATGCTCAAAATAAGTCTTCACTTCATCATCCGATGCTTCTAACAGTGATTTCACCGTCAGTGCAGCATGAGATTTACCTGTACCATATGCACCTTCGACCCAAAGAGAAAGATTCTGTTTACCAGATAAAACTGCATGCGTATTTTCTAACAGATTAATAAAGCTTTCATGCGGGTAATAATTTTTCCAGGAAACTTTTCCTTCTTCAATCAATTTTGCCGTAATTGCCGGATAAAAATTCTCGTCTATTGAAAAATAATCTTTATATGTTTTATTTTCTCCCATAATCCTTCTCCACTCCCATTATAATAAATCCAATACATCCTCGGCTTTTTTCTCTCTACGCAATGTGATTTGATCTAAGTCCAGCGTGAATGTAGCAGAGATAAATGCCGGGTAATTGGCACTAAGTCCATTCAATATTGGAATCATAGTCTCACGATCAAGTCCAAATATTCTAGTTGGACTAATGCCGCCACGTTCAATGGTATCATCTAACAAAGATTCTAACGAAAATTGGTACATTCCATCACATGCTTCAGCAAATTTGTATAACGAATACAAGATCACTTCAGGAATCGGATTAGGCCATGTACCTCTTGTCAATGAGTGCATCTTATATTGAACATTTCCATTTTTAAGCATCTTTTCTTCTATTTCTGGGTATGCAAAATTCATTGAATTACCATAAGGCATAGTATTGAGAATTATTTTAAAGCCATTCCAAAACTCACTTTTAGCCTTTTGTGTTGTATCATCACCCAAATCATCAGATAGAAAAACCTCCGTATATCTTTGATTCATAGGTATATTCTTCACAAACCAGCCAAAAGCTGGAGTGTATACTAAGTTACACAACATCAAAGCCCATGGAGTTTCTTGATTTAAATCCATTTCCTTTATGCGTTTACCAAAAGTTGTTATATTGCGTTTTTTTACCACTTCTGCATCTCTCAAAAAACCAAACATGACATCTGTCTTACGATTACCCGGTTCATAGGTGTCATCAGCAAAATATTCTCTAATCCAATCACCAGATACGCCAATACTTAAATATCTATTTATCCCCTTAATCATTTTAACGCCCCCACTATTTTTTACTGAATTATAATATATACAACCATCCATTATTTTTAAGCATGATTTACATTTGCTACATTTATTTTCTATTTTTACATCTGAATTATTTATTGTAATATTTCGTTGAGAACATTCCGCTTCGCAAAGTTTACATCCAACACAATATAAACTTTTTATCAAAATAATCTTAAACAACGAAAAAAATTCTATCGAATTCTTACTTCGTACATCATTTTTAATAAAGATTTCAACATCATCATTAATATATTGCACTGAAGCTTCCCGCCATACATCTTTATATTCTAATTTGTATTTCGACTCTCCTAAAGCTACATATTCTCCTATTGTTTTATACCATTCAAACCATTTGTCATTATAATCATGTAGAGCAATTCTAAAACCTGTTTTTTCTTCGGACGCCACAAACTTTTCATCATTTAATTTCAATTCTCGTCCTGAAACACGCATTTTCCATCCGCCTGTTTCTAAAAACGTTTTCCCTCTGCCATCCTCCAAATCCTTTTTCGAAGTTTCTTTTATAATATCTAGATATTTCTGTACCTCATGTCTAAAATAATGATACTTCAAGAATTCGTGTTTTGCCGATGAATTAGGACAAACCAAACAACCAACACGATTTAAGCCAAGTTTATAAGCTCTATTCAATGGCAATTCTCTTAGAAAAATATACAAGAATACTTCTACAGAAGACCAATCAAGAATTGGATGAAAGCTATATTGTCCTGCTATTTTCTTCCCCATGCTAAATTCATCATAAGCTGCACGAGCTGAAGATTCATCTCCTCTAACCCCAGTTATCATCATCGTTCGCAATCTATCATTGCCAAACATCTTATGCAATTCATTTAAAACAGGTACTGATTTATGTACACTGCAACACCAACGCAATCTTCTAGATGGAGGTCCAAACAATTTCCACGAATCCTCAGATTTTAAATGTGATTTAGCGATGATAAAATCAATACCTTTTTCCGTAAAGCTACTTTTTACATCAGAAACATACTCTAATGTTGTTGGCAATTCCATATCGGTATTACCAAAAACAATTTTAAAGTCATCATGCGGCAAACATCGTTGAACCAAGTCCGCTATAACGATACTATCTTTACCACCGCTAAACGCAACATACAAAGTATCCAATCTTGTATGATAAGCATTGTACCGATTATATATTTTTTTAATTGTTTCATGAACTATAGATTCTAAAATAGCTTTATTTTTTTTCACCATCAGTTTCAAATTTATACTTTTTAGCTTTTTCTTCTCACCCTCAACCTTATCTGAGACTTCTAATTCAGGCTTTGTAAACAAACTCCCGCCACTTATCTTTGCTATTTGTTCACCACTATAATAATATTTATTGTTTATTGCCCACATTATTGGAGAGTCTTCATCTCTAGGATAATCGTAATATTTATCGAAGCCAAACAAATCTAGTTCTTGATAATATACTGGTCTTGCCTCCATACTCATCTTTTCTTGCTCTGGAAGTAGTAAAACTCCACCAGTTTCATTATCCCACACATATTTATACAATTCATTCACCCTTAAGTTTTCTACGTTTTATTTTTGCATTTTCCAAGATTCTATTAATACCTTTGTAATTAGC
>CADBTK010000169.1 GCA_902797585.1 Erysipelothrix rhusiopathiae | reverse complement strand
GATTCTATGAGTGAAGAAGGAAACACTGAAAATAAAAAAGTGTTAGAAGAAGCTCGTGCAAAAATGGATTCTATTTTCAAAGACTTGAATCAACGTGTACAAGGGGCAGACAAAGACAAGATGAAAGAAAATGTCAATAATGCCAAAGACGAAGTATTCAAAGTCTTAAATAGAACAAAAGAAAAAGCTGTGGAAGTAAGTCAAAGCGACAACTTCAAAGACACAATGAAATCAGGAAAAGACTTTGTGACAGGTGCTGGAACAATGTTGGCCGACGCGTTCAAAGCGGGTGCGGATACATTGATGAAAAATGAATCAATCAAGAATGCCGTTGAAACTGCTGATGAAAAATTTGATACTTTACGCGATAGCGAAGGATTGAAGAATGCGATCGATAAAGCAGAAGAAGTGACTGGAAAAGTTAGCGAAACTATTTTCGGTGCTATCAAAAACTTCCTAGAACCAAAAGAAAGACCGGTAAAAGAAGAAACGGAACAGGTTGATTCGAATGAAGAGAATAACGATTTATGATGTAGCTAAAGAAGCGGATGTATCATTGGCGACAGTCTCTCGTGTAATTAATGAAAGCGATGTGGTTCGACAAGATACACGAATCCGTGTTCAACAAGCAATTGAAAAACTTGGATATAAACCCAATGCGATTGCACAAGGTTTGGCTTTATCCAAAACAACGACTATCTCTATTGTGATGGGAGAAAAGATGTTCCCATACAATGCCAAGATTCTTAATGGATTAATGGATGTCGCTAAAATTTATAACTACAACATTATGTTCCATACAACATCCAAAGGGATTTCAAAGATGCAAGATGTGATTGAATCCATCATTAAATCTCGTGTGGATGGGGTCATTCTATTCAATGATAACTTTTCAGATGATGAGTTAGAAGTATTGCATGAATACCAAATTCCTATGGTTGTGGTTGGATCTAATGTAGAAGAACCAGAACGAGGAAATATTGGAAATGTATTTATTAACTTTGAAAATCTAGCATATGAAATCGTGAATCGCTATTTTCTCAAAGGGATTGACGATATTGCCCTTGTGGAAGATAAGTTAAATCTAGGTGTAATGGGTGAGTTGAAGCGTGGAATTGAACGTGCCTTTGAGGATAATGGAAAAACCTTTAATAATTACATTCAATACGACGACAGCTTTAAAACATCTTATTCATTCTTAACACACTACTTTGCACAGAATAAACCAAACCGCGTAGTGGTTACATTACGTGATTCTCAAGCAATTGCCTTATTAAATGCATCAGCAGAAGCAGGATATGATATTCCTAATGATTGTGAATTGATTTGTATCCTCAATAATAAATATTTATCGATGGTGCGTCCTAATATTTCAACTTATAATTTGCCAGAATACGATATGGGAGCTGTTTCCATGCGTTTATTGACAAAAATGTTGGAAGACAAAGAAAAAGATGTGAATAAGAACATTGAAATGAGTTATTCATTTTTACCTAGAAATACAACTAAGTAAGCGAAGAAGAGATTCTTCGCTTTTGTGTTATACTTGGGATATGGAAATTACCTATGTTAACCAAGCGATGGATAATAGTATTTATCGCTTTAAGAAAGATTATCAAACAATATTAGAGAAGACATGCCAAGTGCTTGATCGCAATAATGATTGGCAATTGTCTGTGATTTTTGTGACACCTGATCAAATTCATGAAATCAATCGTGATTATCGCAATATCGATAGAGCAACCGATGTCATCAGTTTTGCACTACAAGATAATCAAACACATTGGTTTGAAGGGGATAGTTGTGAACTAGGGGATATTTTTATCAACGTACAAGCCATTCGTGATCAAGCTAAAGAATATGGTCACTCCATTCGAAGAGAAGCTTGTTTTCTATTCTGTCATGGATTATTGCACTTAATGGGATATGACCATATGACGAAAGAAGAAGAAACAGAAATGTTTCATTTACAGGATGTGATATTAGATGAAATTGTTACTCGATAGATTTAAATATGCATTTCAAGGCTTTGTCTATATGGCAAAAGAAAAAAATATTCGTATGCATGTTTTCTTTGG
>CADBTK010000168.1 GCA_902797585.1 Erysipelothrix rhusiopathiae | reverse complement strand
GTTCTTCTTCTGTTATATTTTCTTCAACACTTGACTCCCAAATCAATTGACCGTCTTTACTGAAATAATAAGTGATTTCATTATCTTGGCTATAATCAAAAAGTCCTATTTCTCCTCCGCTATTTTTTGCTGATTTATTTATTATTTGATTTTTATAAACATTTATTTGAGTATTACCATCTGTATCATATTTGTAGTTTTCTAATTCAGGAATGTTCGGTTTATGTATCCAATCAATGTTATACACTGTCATAACTAGAACAGGATCAGAACCCTTAGAATGTGGCATATGTTGGGAATACCAAATACTATATCTGTGTAAGTTATAGTACACATATACGGGACAAACAATTCCAAGAAATACTAAACCAATGATTATCCTCTTAATAATACTCTTCCTTCTATTTTTCTTATCTTCTTTCATTATCTTTTCCCTTTCTTAGCACTAGCCTTAGCCTTTGGTCTAGATATAGTTCTGGTTGATCTCGTTGCTTTCTTTATAACTTTAGCACTTTGTAGTGGTATTAAAAAGTAGACATGTATTTTCTGAAAGAAATCACCTTTTAAAACGTACAACAAAAGCGAAGATTTCTCTTCGCTTAGTTGGCAACAATATTTACAACTTTTCCTTTGATGACAATCACTTTACGGATTGTTTTTCCTTCAACTTGTCGTTGTACATTTTCAATTTTCATTGCTTCTTCTTTTAATGTATCTTCATCCGTTCCTACAGCTACATCAAAGCGTCCACGCACTTTTCCATTGACTTGTACGACAATGGTTACTTCATCTTGTACTAATGCTTTTTCATCATATGTTGGCCAAGATGCATAGGCAATTGTTTCTTCACCTGTGTAGTGTTGATACATTTCTTCACACATGTGAGGTGCATATGGTGATAATAACTTAATGAAGTCAATCATCATATCTTTATTCACCTTGTCTGCTTTATAACAATCATTGATGAAAATCATCATTTGCGAAATAGCTGTATTGAAGTTTAATGTATCGATATCTTCAGAAACTTTCTTAATGGTAAAGTTATAGACCATATTTAATTCTGGTGTTTGTTCATCCGTAATCTTATCGGATTCCATTGCCAAACGCCAAACACGATCTAACCAACGTTTTGCCCCTTCAACTCCTTGTTCACTCCAAGGTTTACTCGCTTCTAATGGTCCCATGAACATTTCATATAAACGCAATGTATCGGCTCCATATTTAAAGACGATTTCATTTGGATCAACAATGAATTCTGGGAATCGTTTCCCCATCTTAATTCCATTGGCACCTAAGATCATTCCTTGGTGTACTAGTTTTTGGAATGGTTCTTTGTGTGGAACAATACCTTTATCGTATAAGTAGTTATTCCACATACGACTGTACAATAAGTGTCCTACCGCATGTTCTGGACCACCGACATATAAGTCCACTGGTAACCAGTGTTCCAATAATTTCTTATCGGCGATTTCATTTTCGTTGTGTGGGTCAATATAACGTAAGAAGTACCAACTACTTCCAGCACTACCTGGCATCGTACTTGTTTCACGTTTTCCTTGTTTTCCATCGATTTCTACATTTAACCAATCGGTTGCCTTTTCTAAAGGAGAAGCACCAGATTTAGATGGTTTGTAGTCATCTAATACAGGTAAAACCAATGGCAATTGGTCTAATGGCAAAGAAATCATTGATTCATCTTCCATATGTACTACAGGAATAGGTTCACCCCAATATCTTTGACGAGCAAAAATCCATTCACGAATACGATAGTTGACTTTCTTTTCCCCAACTCCATTTTCTTCTAACCATTTCAACATTGCATCAATGGCATCTTCTTTATTCATACCATTTAAGAAATCACTGTTGATATGTAAACCATCTTGTGTCCAAGCTTCTTTAGTGACATCGCCACCTTCTAATACAGGAATGATTTCGATATCAAATTTCTTGGCAAATTCATAGTCACGTGTATCATGAGCAGGAACCGCCATAATGGCTCCTGTTCCATAAGTTGCTAGTACATAGTCACTAATCCAGATTGGTACTTTTTTACCATTGACTGGGTTAATGGCATAGGCACCTGTAAATACACCGGTTTTATCTTTATTTAATTCGGTTCTTTCTAAGTCCGATTTAGTTGCACATTGTTGTACATAGGCATCCACTGCTTCTTTTTGTTCAGGTGTTGTGATCATTTCAACCAAACGATGTTCTGGTGCTAGTACACAATATGTTGCTCCAAATAATGTATCACAACGTGTAGTAAAGACAGTAAATTTTTCATCAAAGCCATCAACTTTAAAGTCAACGTGCGCTCCATAAGATCGACCAATCCAGTTTCTTTGCATT
>CADBTK010000167.1 GCA_902797585.1 Erysipelothrix rhusiopathiae | reverse complement strand
TTTTGTAGTAAATGAAGTTGTTTCTTATCTTTATCCGAAACCAGTGTATCATTGACCGTAATGGTTCCTCCTTGATACGTTTCCAATCCATTGATACAACGCAACAAAGTACTTTTCCCTGCACCACTTTGACCAATAATTCCATATATTTCTTTATCTTGAATATCAATGGAGATTCCTTTTAATACCTCTAAATCTCCAAAACTCTTTCTTACATTTTCTAAACGGATCATACAATCTCATCCTTTCTTAAAACGCAACAATGTTCAGAAGGTTTCCCTTCTGAACATAATGTCTTATTTATCACTTTTTATTGTGGATCAATAAAGGATGAAATAACACTTCCTTTATATGTATCTTCAATATATTTTTTCACTGCATCTGAGTTAATAGCTTTTACTAGCGCCTTTGTTTTATCGGAATCTTCGTTTCCTTTTTTTACAACGATGAAGTTAGTACGTTGGATACTTGTTTCATCGTTGAACTCTTCAATTGTTAATGCAGGGTGTTTTTTAGGCAATTCTGCTTGCAATGCATAGTTTCCATTAATGATAGAAGCATCCACATCGGCTAAAGTTCTTGGTAAACTAGCCGCTTCCACTTCAGTAATTGTAAAGTTGTGTGGGTTTACTGATTCATTTCCATTAATAGCTGTGGCATTGTAGTCATCTGTTTCATTCAACAATCCTTTTGAAATTAAGAATTGTACGGCACGATCACGGTTATCTTCATCATTTGGAATAGTAATTTCAGCCCCATCTGGAATATCTTTCACATCTTCATATTTTTCAGAATACAATCCCATTGGCTCAATATGAACTCCTGTTGCAGCAACTAAGTGCAAATCACGAGATTCATTTTCATTTTCCATATATGTCAAAGTTTGGAAGTAGTTAGCATCAATTTCTCCCTCTTCCAAAGATGTGTTTGGTAATACATAATCTTCAAATTCTACAACTTCCAATGTGTACCCATCTTTTTCTAATTCTTTGGCTACAGCTTCATTTAGAATTTGTGCATGTGGCACTGGACTGGCTCCTACACGAATCGTTTTTTCATCCGATTCTGAAGATCCTGAGCAGGCAACTAATCCAGCAGATAATGCTAATGTCAATGCGACTTTTACTAATTTTTTCATACTCTTTCCTCCTTTAGTTTCTTGAAAAGGAAATCGGCTATAAAAAACACGTCTTTAAGGACGTGTTGTACGTGTTACCACCTTAATTCAAAATAACCTTGCGATTATTTCCTCTTCAAGTACGCTGACAATCAGTTATACTTGTTTGCGATAACGGGCAATCCCGGCAAAACCTACCTATCGATTTTGCGACTCCCAGACCATCTTCAATAAAGTTCAACCTATCTTATTCCACCAACCTAAGACTCTCTTTAAGGTGAAGACTTTATCTACTCTTCTGTTCTTTGTCTATGCTTACATTCTACACACGCATTAACTATTTATCAAATATATTTAATTGATATTTGTTATAAATGTTTTTTATAGTCCATGAAAGAAGAAAGGACCAGCACTCTGGTCCTTGTTTCTAGAATAATCCAACGATTTTTCCGTCTTGGTCAATATCCATATCTAAAGCACTTGGATGAACTGGCAATCCTGGCATTGTTAATACTTTACCTGTCAAGGCCACAATAAATCCAGCTCCTAGTGATGGACGTAATTCACGAACAGTTATTTTAAATCCTTTTGGACGTCCCATGATGCTTCCATCATCCGTTAATGACATTTGTGTTTTTGCCATACACATTGGAAGCTTATTCCATCCTAGACGGTTATATATTTCAATTTGTTCTTTCGCTTCATCAGTAAACTCTACCCCATCAGCTCCATATACTTTTTTCGCAATGGCTTCAACTTTAGCTTCAATTGAGTCGTTAACATCATATAAAGGGGCATAGTTATTTTCTTCTTCACATAAGTCGATGACTTTTTTAGCTAAGTCAACGGCTCCTTGTCCACCTTTAGCCCACACTTGGCTCAAAGACATTGGATGATTATTTTGACTACACCAATCTTGTAGCGCTTGTACTTCCGCCGGGGTGTCAGTGGCAAATTCATTGATCGCAACAATGTAAGGAACACCAAATTGTTGGATGGTATCAATGTGTTTCGCTAAGTTTTCACACCCTTCTAACATGGCTTCTACATTTTCTTCTTTTAAATCTTCAAAAGCCACTCCTCCATGTTGTTTTAAGGCACGAATAGTAGCAACAATCACAACAGCATTTGGATGTAAGCCAGCCAAACGACATTTGATATCTAAGAACTTTTCAGCTCCTAAATCTGCACCAAATCCAGCTTCTGTTACTGTGTAG
>CADBTK010000166.1 GCA_902797585.1 Erysipelothrix rhusiopathiae | reverse complement strand
TAAAGAGAATGGAAAGAAATATTACGAAATGATTTTGCGCAGTAATACAGGAACAGAAAAATCTCCTACTGCCATTCGTAGAGAACTTGCCTCTGCATTGACAAAAGAAATCGCAAAAATGAATGCAGGATATGAAGAAACGGAAATCACAACAGAATTTGATTCACCAGAAGCCGTATTGCAATTCCAAGCGGAAAACTATGAAAAACATTATCCAAAAGTAGATATTCCTGAATATAACATTCAAGATTTACCAGATGAACAATGTTCACCAAGTGTGGTTGCTTACTATGTACCAACCCCTATTGATGATAATTCAACCAACCAAATGCGTTTTAACCAACGTGATTATGGGCAAGAAACAACAACCGTAGATTTCTATACGACTTTCTGTCATGAAGGAATCCCTGGTCATATGTACCAACATGCCTACAACCGTCAAAACTTCCAATATGACATTCAACACTTATTGGATTGTTCAGCCTTCACAGAAGGATTCGCAAGCTATATTCAAGGACGTAGTTTATACGACTTAGAAAACGTTTCGAAAAGTTCCATTCGTAGTTACAATGCTCTTAACAACATCAACAACTATCTAATATGTATGATGGATATCGACATCAACTACAATGGCTTATCTTTAGAAGAATTTAGTGAAATGTATGGAGACATGTTCGGACAAGATGCTATGGAAGGAATCTACAACCAATTGTGTGATATTCCTGGAACATTCTTATCCTACTATTATGGAGCTTATCGCATTGAAAAATTACGTGATATGGCCGAAGATGAATTAGGCGATAAATTTGATGAAGTAAAATTCCATGATGCCTTATTAAAATATGGTTCTATGAACTTTGAAATCGTTGAAAATAGCATCGATCAATACATTGCAGAAAATGAATAAAAATAGAGGGATCTCACTTCAGCAGATCCCTCTTATTTTTTACATTGGTGCCACTTGATATTCTACTTCATCAAATCCAGGAATATCATAATCATAGATTTCAAATGCCTCTGTATCATCAGCTTCGACTTCAACAATCGTATAATCGATTTTTACCAAGTTTCCATTACGTCTTAGTAACACAAAGACTCTGACTTGTTCTTTTTTATCTGTATGGTTTTCTACTTCCCCCGTACATGTCATTGTCCCATAATCATTGACTTCTTTTTTAGTATGAGAAATCGTAAATTCTTTTTCAAAATCTCTTTGTTCTCCAGCACTATAGACAGTAGAGCCCAAAAACTTGTACTCAATAATTGCAGGTTTTTCTATATCATAAAAATAATCGCTAATATAATTCACTTGATTCGGATACATTTTGGATAAATATCTTTCTTCTGTATCAAGAACGGTTCCATCCTCATCTTTTAAAGTGATTTTCACACTTGGATATTCATATATCTCATCTTCTGAAAGGTTGCGAATCGCAAAACCATAATAAAGTGAATTATTCTCATTTAAATAATAAGAATAGAACTCCTCTACTTCTCCTTCTTCGGATAAAGCAGATGATGTTTTATCTTTTAATTCAAAATCATAATCAAATTTATCTTTATCATTTTTTTGATGATAGCTTCCACTATCTGTAGAACTTGGAACCATGAATTTATTAAATGCCATAAAGAAACCAAACATTGCTATGGCAATCATGGCAAGAATAAGAGGAAGTTTCCCTTTAAATCCAGGTTGTCTCAAATCTAAGTTTTTATCATATTTTCGCATGTTATCACCTGTGACTAATTCTAACACAATTTTAAAAAATAAGTCCCGAAGGACTTATTCTTATTTTTGTGCCATTTCTAAGATTTTTTGTTTCAATTCATCTTCAATGACGCGTAATTCTTGTTCTGCTTTAGCACGTTTTTCACGTCCTTCTTGTTGAATTTGCATCACTTCATCAAATGTTTGAATCAATTTTTCGTTTGTGTGTTGTAATGTTTCAATATCTACAATTCCACGTTCGCTCTCTTTTGCAGTTTCTACTGTTGCAGTATGTAGTGCTTCTGCATTATTTGTCAACAATTGGTTGGTTGCTTGAGAGACTTCACGTTGCGCTTTAGCCGCTTGTGTCGCATGATCCAAACCAAGGGCAATTACCATTTGGTTTTTCCACAATGGAATTGTGTTCATCAAAGTAGATTGAATTTTTTCCACCATAAGGGTGTTGTTATTTTGTAGCAAGCGAAGTTGTGGCGCTGTTTGAATAGAAACCATACGGCTTAATTGTAAGTCATATAATTTTTTATCAAAACGATCACAATATGCACTTAAATCTTTTGCTGCTTGAATATCTTCACTGCGTTTTGTTTCTTGTGCTTTGGCACGCAATTGCGCTAAATCTTCATCATAGATTTTTTGAAGTTTTTTCTTTCCAGCAACAATATACATAGACAATTCTTTGAAGTATGTTTCATTCAAGTCATACATTTGTTCCAACATTGTCGTATCTTTCATCAATGTAATTTGATGTTCTTCCAACATATCTGCAATTTTATCTACATTGACTTCTACTTTGTCATAGCGCGCTTTCAAACTTTCGATTTTGTTCTTTCCTTTATTGAAGAATCCAAAGAATCCACCTTTGTCATTATTTGGATCAAATTGACGCAATTCAACGACAACGCTAGATAACATATTTCCTACTTCTCCTAAGTCTTTTGTACGAACATTTTGAAGAGCTTTTTCTGAGAAGTCTGCTAATTTCTTTTGTGCACCTACTCCATATTGCACAATCGCATTATTGTTGGTAATATCGATTTTTTCTACGAAGTCATCAATCATCTTTTGTTCGGCTTCACTAAATTGTTTTTCATCGATGTTAATTTGACTAGAAGCCACTGGTTCTACTGGATATGTTTCTAATTCTTTCAATTCGGCCAATACAGAAGCATCGGCTTCAATAACAGATGGAGTCTCTGTTTCTGGTTCTGTTTCAAGTTTTAATTCTGGTCCTTTTTCGATTACTTTTTTCAATTCGTCACTCATTATTCAACTTTCTCCTTTTCTGTAATTCCTTCATTGGTTAATCCTTCTTGAGCTAATAATGATTCTAATACTGAGATATC
>CADBTK010000165.1 GCA_902797585.1 Erysipelothrix rhusiopathiae | reverse complement strand
TCTTCAACGTTATAAAGAATTACAAGATATTATTGCCATTCTAGGAATGGATGAATTAAGTGAAGAAGATAAGAAAATTGTTAACCGTGCCCGTCGTGTACGAAACTTCTTATCACAACCATTCCACGTTGCCGAAGTCTTCTCAGGAATTGATGGAAAATATGTTCCATTGGAAGAAACAATTAATAGTTTCGAAAAAATCTTGAATGGAGAATGTGATGACTTACCAGAACAAGCGTTCATGATGGTCGGAACAATTGAAGAAGCGCAACAAAAAGCCAAAGAAATGGCTGGTGAATAACCATGATGCAGATTCGAATCGTTACTCCACAAGGTGTCTATATGGAACGTGAGATTCAAGAAATACATGTAACAACAGTAGAAGGGGAAAGAACGATTCTTTCCAACCATGCACCTTTGTTTGCATCATTAGTCGCTTGTCCTTTGATTCTTCGTGTAGATGGAGATGAAAGATATTATGCGATTAGTGGTGGATTGTTACAAGTGGGGAATAATCAAGTTACGATTCTAACCGATGCGATTGAGGGGACGGATGAAATTGATATTGAACGTGCCCGTCGTGCCTTAGAGCGTGCGCAACAACGCATTGAGAAGAAAGATACGAACACAAATATGAGACGTTCTGAATTAGCTTTAGCTAGAGCAATCAACCGTATTCGTGTGTATGAACATCATTAAAACATAAGAAAAGTCGGAACTTCATTCCGACTTTTTACTTATTATAATTATTGTTTCAAAGATAATAGAGCAGATAATAAATCGCTACCATCTAATGAACTTTGTTGAGGTTGGCTACCTCCGAATAAAGAAGCCAAAGCTCCAAGTCCGCTAGGTTTTTGTTCAACAGGTTGGCTGGCACCGAATAGACTTGCTAAACCAGATAAATCATTTTGCGGTTGTTGTTGTTGAGTAGTAGCGGCAGATAATCCAGATAATAAAGCAGGAGCAATAGTAGAAAGAGTGTCCATAACTTGGTTGCTTTCCATTCCTGTTTCTTGCGCTAAGTTGTTAACGACTTGTGTTTGGTCATTTCCTAAAATATGACCAATGATGTTTTTCCCATCTTCTTTATCCGCTTGTTGCAATTGAGTAACCATATCGTTTTGGTTCTTGTGCTGCGTCAACGCTCCTAATAAAGATTGGGCCCCAGATTGTGATTGGGCATTTTTTGTCATGTAACGGATCAATAATGGAATGGCAATCATCAATAATTTTTTTGTCAAATCATTGTTGGTTCCATTTTGTTGAGAAACCGTATTGACAGAGTTGTTTGAAAGCATAGCTCCCAAAAGTAATTGTAATAAATTCATATAATTAAGTCTCCTTTGACATTATTATACACCTAAAAAAACAAAAAACACTGCTTAAGCAGCGTTTCAAAGATGATTTAGAGGCAAGTAGGGGCATTGATTTGAATAATTAAGAGAATCATCTAGTTAATTCTTTATCCCAACATTCCTTTTATAAAGATTTCAATTCCAATTAAAATTAAGATACATCCTCCTAATAAAGGAGCTCGTTGTGCTAGTTTTTGTCCAGCTACTTTTCCAATTCGAATTCCAATCATACAAATTCCAAATGTAACAAATCCTATGATTAAGCTACATAGTAGGGCAGAGAATAAATCATAATTGGCAATCGCAAATCCAACGGATAGAGCATCGATCGAAGTTGCAATTCCTTGGATGATTAAATCGCTTGTACTTACTTTTTGACAATCACTTTCTTGGTTTTCATCATGCGTTTCAAGGATCATTTTAATTCCAATATATAGAAGCAGAATTAAGGCAATCCATGGGATGAAGATTTGAAACCATTGAAAGATAGAAAGGATGGTATGCACACAAATCCATCCAATCATAGGCATTAAAAACTGAAAGATTCCATAAATACTGGCCATAGTAAACTGGCGAACTCTTGGCATATTGTTTTCTTTTAAACAATTGGCAATTGAGACAGTAAAGGCATCCATGGCTAGTCCTATTCCTAATAAGATACTTGTAATCATTAACATATTATCATTTCCCCAAACAGAACTTAGAGAAAAGAGCATCAAGTAAATCTTCACGGTGCACTTTTCCTAAGATTTCTTTTAAACAATTGTGTGCGTTTTGGATATCTAATTCTACCAAATCTGGCTCAATATGCATCTCTAATGCTTCCTTCGCTTTTTCCATTGATTCTTTAGCTTGGAATAATAAACCGATTTGACGCTCATTGGATACTAATGGATTTTCTTTAATCACATCTTGTTGGTATAAAGCTTCCATGGCATCAAGTAGTGGTTGGATTTCTTTATTTTGCGCACTGATCCATAATTGGTCATTGGTAGAATTTGTTTTATCTTGTTTGTTGTAAACAACGATACGTGTTTTATTTTTTGTAACTTCTAATAATTCTTCATCTTCTTTTGTGAGAGGTTGACTACCATCTAGAACTAAAATGACAAGTTGGGCTTGTTCTAATTTTTCTTGAGTTTTCTCAATTCCAATTTGTTCAATGGCATCTTCGCTTTCACGAATTCCGGCTGTATCGATGAGGTTAAATAAGGCTTGTCCAATATGAAATTGTCCTTCAACAATATCTCTTGTAGTTCCGGCAATATCGGTAACAATGGCTTTATCTTCTTCTAGTAGGGCATTGAGTAGCGAACTCTTTCCTACATTGGGTCTTCCTACAATAACAGTATCAATTCCATGTTTGGCTACTTGTCCAGTTTGGGCACGTTTTAAAATGGAATCAATATCCATTAACCATTGTCTTACTTTAGGAAGTAAGTCATCTTGGGTTAATTGTTCAATGTCTTCGTATTCTGGATAATCAATATTGACCTCAATTTGGGCAATGATATTGAGTACATCTTCAATGAGTGGATCAAGTAGTTTTTTAACACTCCCTTGAATTCCAGAAATGGCCAGTTGACTTGCTGTTTCATTGGTCGCTTCAATCATATCTTGAATGGCTTCAGCTTGGGTTAAGTCAATGCGTCCATGATAGAAAGCACGTTGGGTAAATTCACCAGGGTTGGCTAGTTTGGCTCCCTTTGAAAGGATCAAAGATAAGATTTTCTTTGTGATATACACACCACCATGACAATTGATTTCGACAATGTCTTCTTTTGTATACGTTCTTGGTGCACGAAAAAAAGAAACCAAGACTTCATCGATAATGGT
>CADBTK010000164.1 GCA_902797585.1 Erysipelothrix rhusiopathiae | reverse complement strand
GATGACTTTGATATGTTTATTTTGTTGGTGAGCGATATCGGTTAGTATTTGCATTTCGTTTTGGACATAATCCCAATCGTGCATTTTAACACGACCGACATCTAAGACATAATCAACTTCATCGGCTCCATCCTTAATCGCTTGTCTTACTTCAAATTCCTTTACATTTAATCCACCTTGTCCTAATGGGAAGGCAACTACTCCACAAACAGATACAGAACTGTCTTTTAGTTGGTTTTTACAATAAGAGACCCAAGCACCATTGATGGCAACGGATGCACATTGAATCTGTTTTGCTTCTTGGCATAGAGTATGTAAGATTTCTTCGGTAGCCATAGCTTTTAGATATGTATGGTCAAAAGTCTTGGCAATTTCACTCTTATTCATTATGCGTTTTCCTCCTTAAGTTGTTCATTGATATATGTATAGATTTGATTAGACGATTCCATTGATCCTATCTTTTCTACATTTTTCTTTTTAGAGAAAATTTTTAAAATATCATTTAATATCCGAATGTGTTTGGTTTGATCTTCAGCACAAAGAGCAATAATAATTCTTGCTTCGCGTTGATTTTCGAATAAAACAGGTTTTGAAAAAGTCGCAAGGGATACATCGACTTGTTTGACACCATGTTCGCTAGAACTGTGTGCCAAAACCAATCCTTCTGTTAAAAACATATATAAACCACGTTCTTTTTGGTCAGTAATAATTGCCTCAATATATTCTTGAGTAATAGAATCATCGTCTAATAAAGGCTGACAAGCCATTCGTATCGCCGCTTCCCAATGGATATCTTCGGGACAAGTTTGAATATGATTTTTGGTAAGATATGCCTTTAATCCCATTCCATATTCTTTTTGTGGGGCTTTATTAACTCTAAGACTTGAATAATAACTAGCCAAATCTTGTCTAAATTCTGATAAGTGCTCAGGGTCTATATATCGAGAAGCGATTTTAATGATATCTTCCACTTCCATTTTTGAGTTAGGTTCGGAATAAATACATTTTCGTAATATGGCGACTCGATCTTGGTCTGTTAATATTGGATGAACAACAATTAACTTCTTTTCTTCTGGCAATACCACCGTAGATATAACAACATCATAATCGTGATCACTTTTATATCCGCTCAAAGGAATATTTTGGATTTCGGTTGCTTGAGGAACTAAAGAAGAAACCTCTTTTTTTAACATGTTTCCAGTACCAATTCCATTGGGACAAATGATTAAGATTTTATAGGTTGAATCGGTTTGATCACTAGGTGTTAAAAAAGCTCCAAAGTGTAGTGTTAAATAGGCGATTTCGGCATCGGAAATATCAATTCCTAATTCACCTTGTACATCTTCTAATGCTTTTTTAGTCAGTTCAAATAATTCGCTATATTCGGTCTTAATGCTTTCTAATAAAGGGTTACCAAGTTGGATACCATATTTAAAGCGATACATCGAAGTCATTAAATGAGCCGTGATTGCTTGAATGATTTCGGTTTTTTCTTGGTATTGAATTCCAGAAACTCTTTCAAAAGATTGTACCAATTGTTCGGCAATTGTTTTTGTTTTTGGGTTGTCTTTCATTACTTGCATTGGAACGGCTTGTAATCGAGAACCTAACAAGTGCAAAGATAAGTAAATCTTTTCAGATTCATCCAATTCAGAAAAGATTTGATTTACTTCGCTATATTCTTGCGTATCTTTGATTTCGTCTTCATCCAATTCATCAAAGGAAACGCTATCTTTTTGATTTCCTAAAAAGACAAGAAAGGTTGCCAATGCTGGCAAAGTTTCACTTACATATTCAGCATCTAAATGATCCTCAATTGTTTTTAACTTCATTAAGTTGGATTGAATGTCTTTCTTTTCTTCTTCGTTAAATACGCAACTAGAAAAGGTATCCCACAATCCATTAAACAATAAGAAAAAGACGGCTCGTTTTCGGATAGGATCTCCATCCACCATATACCCAGTTTTCATAGAGTAAACAAGGTTTAAACCATACTTGTTCAATAAAGAAGTCACACTTTTTAAATCATTTATGACAGTATTCCGACTGACATCACAAATCGTCATAAAATCTTCAATGAAAAGTTTTTGATACCTTAAGATAGTCATACAGATTTCGATATGATGTCTTTGTTCGGGTTTGAAAAAAGGATAGTCAGCATGTGGTTGTTGGAAAAGTAAAGTTTGGATTGCTTCTCTTTGTTGAGAATCCACCATAATTCCTTTTCCTCTTTCCTGAATTAATTCATCCACACCTTGACTAACTAACCACTCATTAATTTTTTGAATGTCATAATAGGCGCTTCGTTTTGAGATATTCATTTGATCAGCCAATGTCTGAATCTTGATATACCCGTTTCCGAATACCATGGTGTGTAACATTTCTTTACAACGTTCATCAAGATAAAATGTCATGATTGGACTCCTTTCTGTAAATACTTTTTAACCTTTTGATAGTAAGGAGTATCTTTCATATTTCTTTTTGCGTGTGTGAAATATTGTCTGGCTTCTTTCTTTTGTTTATTGTTCCAATATTGAAGACCAAGAAGATATTGGAAGAAACCTTTTTGTTGCGAATCAGTTGTTTCTTTTAATAAGTCTTGAACGCGATTAATATCTTCAGATTTTTTCTCGATAATAATGCGATACATCATTTCATCGTTTTCAATATCTTGTGCACTGACCACAGTTTTTAATACGTCTAATAATCTAGAACACATAGAACCATCTTCTTTATCCAAGTAATGAAAATACATGTGATGAAAAATAGTTTCTTTTTGTTTCTGAGAAATACGACTTAGTGAAACTTGTTGGATGAAACTCTCAATAGAATCTTTTGAATTTTCTTCAAGTAATAATACACATTGTTTCTTTCGTTGGTCATATTCACCAAACAAAATGCGATAGAGTTTTCTTTCTATAGTTTCTAAGGCTTTTGTATAATTTTTCTTCTGTACATTCTTTTTGATGTTGTTTTGTATAAATGCACGAATGATATAGGGAAGGGCAATTCCAATCCCGGCAACTAGAAAGATAAAATAAATAGAAATATTCATAGACTTTTTTCCTTTGTTTATAGGGTAACAAGGAAAATCAGCTTGTTCAAATACAAAACATTTCAACATTCTTTGCAAACGTTGGTCTGGATGAAAGCCCTATCAGTTGCACAAAGTTAGGAAAAGTTTTGGTCTTGTTTCCTTGTTGTTTGTATTCGATAATGCAATTGTAAAGGAGGTTACAGTTATGTTGGAACAGTTATTGAAAGTCGAAAATTGCGTAATTCTAGATGGCGTAAAAGACTGGAAGGAGGCCATTCATATTTCGTTACAGCCCCTTGTAAGAGATGGGTATTGTACAGATGATTATGAAGCGGAAGTGCTATCCAATACAGAAAAGTATGGTGCATATTATGTGCTAACAGATGACATGGCATTGATTCATGCATCCAGTGCAGCCGGTGTAAAAGATACACAGATGGCAGTTACTGTATTGAAACAGCCAATCCAATTTACAGAAGATGGTCCAGCTGTTCGCATACTGATTGCGTTATGTGCTAAAGATGAGTCGTCTCATATGTCCGGAATTGTGGCGATTTCAAACATCTTTGGAGATGACGGAAATGTACAACCGATTCTAAATGCGACTAGCTCAAAAGAAATCTATGATCTATTCATGGAAGCTAGTAACGCATAGAAAAAGGAGAGAGGATTTATGTTACAGTTTATTATTAACATTTTATCTACCCCTGCAATGTTAGTCGGTATCTTGGCTTGTATTGGTTTGATTCTTCAACAAAAGCCAGTCGAAGAAATTGTTAAGGGAACGGTAAAATGTATCGTTGGTTTCTTAGTATTGAGTGCTGGAGCTAGCTTTTTACAAAGTGGATCTCTATTAGCATTCGGAGATATCTTCAACTATGCATTTAACATGCAAGGAGTTGTTCCTAACAACGAAGGTATCGTATCTATGGCATTATCAACATTCGGACAAGACACAGCATATGTTATGGCTTTAGGAATGTTGTTAAACATTGTATTGGCTCGTTTCTCAAGAATGAAATACATCTTCTTGACAGGGCACCACACACTTTACATGGCATGTATGATTGCGGTTATCTTAAGTGTTGGTGGATTAAAAGGGTTCCCATTGTGGATTGCTGGAGGATGTTTATTAGCATTCATTTCTGCGGCATCTCCTGCATATTGTGAACAAACTATGAAAAAAGTTGTAGAAACAGATGAATTAGGATTCGGTCACTTTGGTGGAGCTGGGTATTGGTTT
>CADBTK010000163.1 GCA_902797585.1 Erysipelothrix rhusiopathiae | reverse complement strand
CTAAAATCGCTTGTTTAGAACTGACTTTTTTATCGCTATTACGCGTTGATTCATATATATTAAACATAGTTAAGGCCTCCTTGAAAATGTATATATGATATGATACAATGTCAACACTTTAAAAACAAGTGTTTTAAAGGCGTAATCAAAGGCGATTTTACTGTTGTGAATTCGCCTTTAAATCTTATTAAGAATAGGGAGAAATTCATGCTGAAAATTACCAAGTTTGGTGGTAGTTCTGTAGCCAGTGCTACCCAGTTTAAAAAAGTCAAAGACATCGTCTGTTCAGATCCTGCTCGTCGTTATGTAGTAGTCAGCGCTCCAGGAAAAAGAAAAGCCGGCGACAACAAAATTACAGATTTATTGTATTTATTAGATGCTCACCGTCAATATCATGTGGACGCAACAAGCGTAACCAACATGATAAAAGATCGTTTTATGGAAATTAAGAATTCACTTGGTTTGAAACAACCCATTGAAAAAGATATTGATGAATTCATTGCGAATATCAATAAAATGAATCAAGCAGAAATCGTATCTCGCGGAGAATACTTCTGTGCCAAATTAATGGCAGAATATTTAGGATATGAGTTCGTGGATGCCAAAGATGTCATTCGTTTCCGTTTGGATAAAACGATTGACTGGGATGCAACAATTGAAAAAGTAAAAGCCAAATGTGCGCAACACGAACGTTTTGTATTCCCTGGTTTTTATGGAAGCTATGCTAATGGACAAGTACAAGTATTCCCTCGTGGTGGAGGAGATATTACAGGAGCTATCTTAGCACGTTGCATCGATGCAGATGTTTATGAAAACTGGACCGATGTTTCTGGGTTCTTAATGGCCGATCCAAGAATTGTAAAAGATCCAGAGCCAATTACCCATATTACCTATGGAGAATTGCGTGAATTATCTTACATGGGAGCTAGCGTTTTACACGAAGAAGCAATCTTCCCTGCAAAAGAAGCCAATATCCCTATACACATTTTAAATACCAACCGCCCACAAGATCGTGGAACAATTATTCACGAAGATATCGAAGCTGGTAAAGGACACACCATTACCGGTATTGCTGGAAAAGCGGATTTCACAAATATCTTGGTATACAAAAAACATATGTCGAATGAAGTTGGATATATTCGAAAAGCTTTATCTATTTTGGAATCCTATAATGTCAGCGTGGAACATATTCCAACTGGTATTGATTCATTCTGTTTAATCGTTTCCAATAGTGATGTCGAGGATAAACTATACGAAATGGTTGCTCGTATTAAAAGCGAATTAAAACCTGATCGTGTAAAATCCACTTCCGACTTAGCTTTAATTTCAACTGTTGGTCGTAACATGCCGGCAAAACCAGGAACGAGTGGACGATTATTCGGTTCTCTTGGTGCCAACAACATCAACATTGAAATGATCAGTCAAGGAAGCGATGAAATGAATATTACTGTCGGTGTTAAAAAAGCTGATTTCAAGAAAACAATTCAAGTCATTTACGATACATTCGTAACACATGGAACACATAAAGGAGATTTCTAAAATGAAAGTTGCTATCGTAGGAGCCAGCGGTGCCGTTGGTCAACAAATGTTGGAATGTTTACAAGAAAGAGACATTCATGTAGATTTAAAATTACTCGCAAGTGCCCGTTCTGCAGGAAAAACTTGCCAATACTTTGATCAAACATTGACCATTGAAGAATTAACAGAAGACAGCTTCAAAGATGTTGATTATGCTTTAGGAGCTACCGAAAATGACATTACAGAAATCTGGATGCCATGGGCACAAAAACATGGTGTTGTCGTAGTCGATAACTCCAGTGCTTATCGTTTGGATGAAAATGTACCTTTGGTTGTCCCTGAAATTAATGCAGAGGACATTCAAAAACACAATGGAATTATTGCCAACCCAAACTGTTCGACAATCATTGCGCTAGTAGCATTGAATGCACTACATCAAGAATTTAAAATTAAACGTATTATTTGTTCTACATACCAAGCGGTATCTGGAGCCGGTGTTAAAGGAATTAGCGATTTGGAAAACCAAACAAAAGATCCAAACGCACCAAAAGAAGCCTTCCCTTATACCATTGCCTTTAACTTAATTCCACAAATTGGTGGATTTGATGAAAATGGAATCACAAGTGAAGAATGGAAAATGCAAAATGAAGCACGTAAGATTTGGCATGCTCCAGAATTAAACGTAAACTGTACTTGTGTACGTGTTCCAATTTACCGTAGCCACTCTGAATCCATCACAATCGAGTGTGAAAAAGAAGTAGATGTTAAAAAAGCACAAGAATTAGTAGCTAAAGCACAAGGATGTAAATTACAAGATGATATCCAAAATAACATCTACCCAATGCCACTAGATACAAGTAACCAAGACTTAGTATACGTTGGACGTATTCGTAAAGATTTATCCGATGAAACAGGACACAGCTTATCTCTATTCTGTTGTGGTGACCAAGTTCGTAAAGGAGCTGCCACTAACGCTGTCCAAATCTTACAAAAATTAATCGAAGCGTAATCAGATGTATCAACACGATACATCTTTTTTTGTCTTGAATTTACAATCTAAGTGCAACAAAAAAGGCCAGAGCCTCATATGAATGAGTTCTAACCTTTTAATGTTTTATAGAGTTTATATGCAACTGGTCGTATTGGAAGGATGAAATCCCCCACTAATTCTTCTACAACCCCAGTAAAACCTTTTTTGAAATCATAGACTCCATAACCGGGATCTTCTTTATCAAAGTTTCCAGAAATACCATAGAAATCATAACGATTCATTCCATGATCAACGGCATATTGAATCATATGCCATTGTAATGCATACGGTGCATAATACTTTCTAAATACGTCATTAGTAGCACTATGCATATACGTCACTTCATTGTTACAAAGAATGAAGAAAGATGTTGCCATATTCACAATGGAACCATATTGTTCTTTTAATTCCTTAGCTTCTTGTTGTTTTTTTGTATTTAAATCCAATGCTTCTTGAACAACTTTTTGTTTCTTAATAAACTTTTTCGAATTTGGAATTTCAGCTAGTTTTTGTTGGATATCTTCCATCTGTTTGTCTAAGTCTTCTTTTTCTTCATCCAAACGTTTTTGGAAAGCATCTACATCCAAATAAGCTACCAACAATTTCCCTTTATCTTTAAAGATTTCAATTTGTTTCTTATAGAAATCGTGTTCTCTTGATTCAAATCCACGACGAACAGCCGTTTCATCCATCATATCCAAGAAAATATCAATTTCATCCAATCCTAGTTCACGAACTTCAATTCCTTGTTTGATTGTCTTATTGATAGACCAACGCGTTTGTTGGTGAAAGTCTTTTAAGAGTTGTTCTTTAGAACGGCCGTTGATATACAAAGTAAAAATCCAACGAACCCAGGCTACCGTATCATACCCTAAAGTAAATCCTTGATGTTGGAATCCAACTTTCTCTAAGTTTTCTACGACAAAACTATTGTCGTATCCATCTTCTACAATATTTCCATCAATGTCTCTTTCTTTATAGAATACATTTGGATCCACAACTAAGTATAATCCTTTTTGTGTGCGGCAATATTTTTTTAATTCTTTAGTAAAAAAAGAAATAAGTTCTTGATTCGCAAAATCCATTAGGAATCCGCGTTGCGCATAAAAATAGCGATATATCTTCATAACAGGAATGGATGTTAAATTAGATGCACAAACGATTTGTCCATTTTCTTTAACACCTACATATTCTACTTTCCATCCATCTGCTTCTTTTAATTCCATAGCTTCTGGTGAATTCATGAAATTAGCATTGGGATGATTAGCTTGAAAATCATTATATTCTTGTTTTGTTAAATGACAAAATGTAAACATAATTACTCCTTAATAACGGTACTATTATACAATACTATGAATAAAAAAACAGGGATTTCTCCCTGCTGATGTGCGAGTGTCACCTATTTAATCATTAGGCTTGTGTAACATGTACAAATCCTATCAACGCATTGGTACATTCAACACTTGAAACAACAGTTTGGTTTCCTAACCATCCTCCATGTACTGCTTGTCCATTACCAACATATACAGCAACATGTCCAGAATATACAATAATATCTCCAGGTACTGGTTCACTAGTTAATTCACCTAATGATAAATAATCTTCCGGCCATCCATGAAAATTAATTCCTACAGCGGCAAGTGAATTAGAAGCTAACATCGTACAGTCTTGATACACACCGACTTGGGCTAAAGCAGCATCCGCAATTTTTTGATGAAAATCCGTCGCGGTTGATTGTACTTGAGCCTGTTGCGACTGTTCGGGCGCAGTTTGACTGTTAGATTGTTGTTGATTCACATTAACAACTGTCTCATGTTTAACGGTAATTCCTGTATCTGCTGCTACGATTGTTGATTCGTTGTTTGCTTGCAATGCTTCATTTGATAATACAACTCCTTCTGAGTTTTTATCAGAAGCCTTTTTGCTTGTTAGATACATTGTTACTTCTTGATCTCCAGATTTATTAACATCCAATCCCACAACTTCAATACGGTATTTAGCAGATTCATATGTTGTCACGGATTGTTCTGCTTTTGTTTTTTGATCTGTTTTGTTTTCAGTTTTCTTATATTGCATATTCCCTACTTTTTTAGAAAATACACTTTTTAAAACTTCCGTCATCTCTGATTCATCATTTTCAGAAATTGTATACTGTGCTTCTTTGGCAAATGTAATACTTGGCGCAAATGTTGATAAAGAACTTGTAGCCAATGTCACTGCCATCATTTTCTTTGCTATATTGCTTCGCATATTTATTCCTCCTTTTGAGTTACTCACTCTACTTTCTTATACGTTTCAAAAATTCAAAACGGACAAAAAAGTTAGATATGATGCGACCTTTTGGATAGTTTTACGCGTCACATGTTGCCTATTCTTACAAACACAACGTATAAAAGTCCAGAAAATAAGGGGTTTTCACACGTTTTCACACATTGTGCCCGATATTAAAAAATGCCTCAAAAGCCCTTAACAATGGGCTTTGAGGCATTTGTAAACGATTTCAATCATGGGAAACATTTTTATAAATTCCCCTTTTTTATATTTTTATAGTTTATTCTAAAAAAATAGAGACCGATTAAACTGTCTCTATATATAGCAAGAAATTTTATTCTTCACTTTCCTTCATACTATCTAGGATTGCTTCTACCATACCATCTACATCTCGATAATGAGAGTTATCCAAAGAAGATACGATATTAATTTCTGTACTCAATACACTCATTTGTTCCATTTCTTCATCTAAGAATTCTCGAATCAATGATCCTGATTGAGGTGCCCAAGAACCATTTTCAATGATTCCACAGACACGTTTTTGCATATTCAACATTGCTAAGTGCTCTAAGAAATCTTTCATTACTGGATAGATTTGTAAGTTATATGTCACACTCGCAAATACGATATGACTGTATTTAAATGCTTCGGATACTAAATAAGATACGTGTGTATTACTTACATCATATACCGCAACATTGGTCATACCTGCTTGTACTAAACGACTGGCTAGTACTTGGGCTGCCGATTCTGTATTTCCATACATCGATGCATATACGATCATGACCCCTTTTTCTTCTGGTTCATATGTTGCCCAATGTACATACTTATCAATAATGTATTGGATTTCTTCAGGTTTTCTCCACAATACTCCATGTAATGGACAGATTACCTTAATATCCAATCCACCCGCTTTTTCTAATAAGTGCATTACTTCAGGACCATATTTCCCAACAATATTTGTTAAATAACGACGTGCCTCATCAATCCAATCACGATCGAAATTTACTTCATCCGCAAATAGTTTTCCATCTAAAGCAATGAAAGAACCAAAGGCATCAGCTGAGAATAAGACACCATTTGTTACATCGAAACTAACCATTGCTTCTGGCCAGTGCACCATCGGTGCTTCTACAAAGGCAATCGTATGTTTTCCAAATGTACGACTGTCTCCTTCTTTCACCGTAATCGTTTTTCCTTCTACATTAAATCCGAATTGATACATCATCATAATGGATTTTTCTGTAGAAATAACTTGTGCATTTGGATAGCGTAATAACACTTCTTCCATACTTGCTGCATGATCTGGTTCCATATGGTTAATAACTACATAATCCAAATCTCTACCATCAAGAACGTATTCTAAGTTTTCTAAGAATTGACGACATACAGACCAATCCACTGTATCAAATAACACAGTTTTCTCATCCAATAATACATATGAGTTATATGAAACTCCTTTTGGAATTGGATGGATGTTTTCAAATAAGTGTAGGCGATGGTCGCTCGCTCCGATCCAATATAGATCATCAACTACTTTTCTAGTATTTTGCATGATTTCCTCCTATTTGATTTCAATGAAGTGATCTTTTTCTTCACTACATTTTGGACAAGTCCAGTTGTCATCCAATTTATTGAATGGTGTTCCTGGATCAACACCAGCTTCTGGGTCCCCTTCATACATAGCGTATACATAACCACAACCTAAACATACATGGCGTGGGTAATCTGGGGCACTCTTTT
>CADBTK010000162.1 GCA_902797585.1 Erysipelothrix rhusiopathiae | reverse complement strand
TCTTTCGTGGTAGAATACAAACTAAGGAGGAAGGCCTCATGAATCAATTAAAATTATTAGAATTATTAGAAAAAGATGCTCGTTTAAATGCACAAGATTTAGCCGACATTCTAAACGAAGATAAACAAGACGTTGAAAACGAAATTAAACAATTAGAAAAAGATCAAATCATTTGTGGATATCACACTGTTATCAATTACAACAAAGGATTACGCGATCAAAAAGTTATGGCCTTTATTGAAGTCGATTGTTCCCCTACTCGCGATAGTGGATATGATCGAACAGCTATGATGATTGCCAATTATCCAGAAGTAAACACAATGTATCTTTTAAGTGGAGAATGTGACTTCTTATGTTTGATTGAAGGAAAAACAATGTTTGAAGTGGCTCGATTTGTATCTGATAAGATTGCCTGTGTAGAAAATGTTATTTCTACAAAAACATTATTCGTTTTAAAACAATATAAAACCAATGGAATTGTCGTAGATAACTTTAAAGAAGAAGAAACAGATAGAATGGTTGTGAGTTTCTAATGAAAGAACTATCTAGAATTGTAGAACAAATCAAACCAAGTGGAATTCGTAAATTCTTTGATTTAGCCAATACAATGGAAGATGTTATTTCTCTTGGTGTTGGTGAACCTGATTTTGCCACACCATGGCACATTTGTGAAAATGCTATTTATGCCATGGGAAATGGAAAAACGCACTATACTGCAAACCGCGGTTTATTAGAATTACGCCAAGAGATTTCAAAATTTCATAAAGAACACTATGAACAAGACTATGATCCTGAAACAGAAATCTTAGTAACCGTTGGTGGAAGCGAAGCTATTGATATAGCGATGCGCGCACTTGTAAATCCTGGAGATGAAGTCATCTTACTAGACCCTAACTATGTAGCTTATGAACCATCCGTTCTATTAACACAAGGGATTCCAGTAACCATTCCACTAACAAAAGAAAATGACTTTAAATTGACACCAGAAGGATTAAAAGCAGCCATTACAGATAAGACAAAAGCTATGATTATTAACTTCCCTAGTAACCCTACTGGTGGAGTAATGACTTATGAAGACTATGAAAAAATTGTTCCAATTATTAAAGAAAGTGGGATCTATGTTATTAGTGATGAAATTTATTCCGAATTATCTTTTGATCAACCTTTCGCATCATTAGCACAATTTGAAGAAGTCAAAGATCAAATCATTGTAATTAATGGTTTCTCAAAATCCTTTGCGATGACAGGTTGGCGTTTAGGATATGCATTGAGTCACAAAAGCGTCAGTGCATCTATGACTAAAATTCACCAATACATCATTATGTCTGCTCCAACCGCAAGTCAACATGCGGCCATTGAAGCGTTGCGTAATGGGTATGACGATGTCCTTCAAATGAAAGAAGCTTATTTACAAAGACGAAACTTCTTAGTCAATCGATTAAATCGTATGGGATTAAAAACCAACTTACCACATGGAACATTTTATGTCTTTGCCGATATTCGTCCAACAAAGATGAGCAGTGAAGAATTCTGTAATGAATTATTGCAAGAACAAAAAGTTGCGTGTGTTCCAGGTAATGCCTTTGGAAAACATGGTGAAGGATTTATTCGAATCTCTTATGCTTATTCACTCGATCATATTCGTGAAGCATGCAATCGAATTGAACAATTTATTAAACAATAAAAGCTCAGTTTCAAAACTGAGCTTTTCTTATAATATCGTTCGTTGTACTTCGTTTACACTACGAACTTTTTTTAGATTAGCAATAATGGTATGAAGATGATCGGCATTACGAACCGATAAGTGTAATTTTGTCGTAGCCGTTAAACTATTGGAATCCACTCCAGAATCCACATGTTTTAATTGTGCATTGCATTGTTGAACGATGGTAACAATATCGCTTAATAAATAATTTCGATCGTCACTATAGATAACTAAATGAGCATCATACATCTTTTCTTCTAAGTCTAATGCCCATTCTACAGGAATCAATCGTTTATTCTCTTTGGCAACATTTGGACAATCGCTACGATGCACTTTCACTCCATTCCCTTGTGAAATGAAACCAACAATTTCATCTCCTGGAATGGGAGAACAACAATTCGCCATCGATACAGCTATTGTATCAATCCCTGGAACAATAACACCTGTATCACTTCTTTTTGCGTATCGTTCCCCAGACTTATTGTAAATTTTAATTAATTCTTCGGCATCTACATTTTTGTGAGCATTATTCTTTGTTAAACGCTCCAATACAGCCGACATTGAAACTCGTTTATTAGCAATCCCAATATAGAAATCATCCAAGGTTTTAAAAGATAATGAATGAATAATTCCTTCTAATCGTTTTGTTTCAATTAATTTAGGATCCAATTCTTCTTTCTTAATAGCCGCTTCCAACATAGCTTGCCCTTGTTTAATGAATTCTTTGTTATTTTCATGATCTTTCTTTTGTAAGAAAGCACGAATTTTATTTCGGGCATGGCCACTTTTAACAATTTTAATCCAATCGGCACTTGGTCCAGAAGAATGATTGTTGGTTAAAATGGAAACTACATCTCCATTATTTAATTTCGTATTTAAAGGAACAATGGCTCCATTTACTTTAGCACCAACTGTCTTATGACCAACATCGGTATGGATTCGATAGGCAAAATCAATTGGCGTTGATTCTGGTGGTAAAGTAATAACTTTTCCACGAGGTGTTAAACAATAGACATTGGCTTGGAAGATATCTTTTTGTAAAACATTCATATACTCTCTAGCATCTTCGCTTTCTTCATCGGTCATTTGCGAAAAATCTCTAAACCAAGCTAGTGAATCTTCAATATCTTTTTGTCTATTTTCTGTTGTATTTTCTTTATATTTCCAATGGGCTGCTACCCCTCGCTCTGCCACTTCATCCATCTCTTCAGTACGAATTTGAACTTCAAAAATGCTACCGGTAGTCGGTTCCATAATGGTTGTATGCAAAGACTGATAAAGATTGGCTTTTGGCATGGCAATATAGTCTTTGAATCGACCAGGGATTGGGCGATATGTGGCATGAATATATCCTAAGATTTCATAACAATGCAATACACTATCGGTAATAATACGAATCGCATATAAATCTAAGATCTCTTCAAATCGTTTATGTTTATAAACCATTTTTTTATAAATGGAATAAAAGTGTTTACTACGACCAAAGATACGATAAGGAATACTATAATTATCCAAAATCGTTTGAATATCTTCAATCATGACAGTAACTTGTTGATTTCTTTCACTTTCTCTAGTACGAACCAATTCTTTAATTTCTTCATATTTTTTCGCTTCTAGATATTTAAAAGAAAGATCTTCTAATTCACTTTTAATTTCATTCATCCCTAAACGATGAGCTATAGGTGCATAAACCGTCAACGTTTCTTTAGCAATACGTTTTTGTTTATCTTCACGCATATAATTTAAAGTGCGCATATTGTGAAGACGGTCAGCTAATTTAATATAAATGACACGAATGTCTTTGGCCATCGCAATTAATAATTTACGATGGTTATGTGCTTGATAATCTTCTTCGTCTTCAAATTTAATATTTCCAATTTTGGTAACCGCTTCAACTAACATAGCGATTTCTTCCCCAAATTCGTTGATTATATCTTGATTAGAGACATCATCGCAATCTTCGATGGTGTCATGTAATAAACCAGCTGCAATAGCAAAAGGCCCACAATGCATAAGCGCTAGTGTATCGGCAACTTGCACACAGTGGGATATATAAGGCTGACCGCTTTTGCGATATTGCCCTTCATGATGTTGACGAGCATATTCATACGCCCGTTTAATCATGTCAATATTTTTTGGACTTTTGATATAGGAAGTAATATCTTCCAAGCATTCTTCAAAAGTAACTTCTTCTCTTTTGCTCAAATAATTGGTTCCTTTCGGTTTAGTTATTCCCCTTCGTAATGGGCTAAGGCATAAACAGGGATATTTCCTAATAAGTCTTTACCTTTTAAATCATCTAATTCAATGATGAAGGCACATCCTACAACTTCTGCTCCCATTTTTTCTAATAGTTTAATAGTAGCAGCTGTTGTTCCACCAGTAGCTAATAAGTCATCAATAATCAATACTTTTTGTCCTGGTTGTACTGCATCTGTATGCATACATAATGTATCTTTACCATATTCTAAGTCATAATCTTGCGAGATCACTTCACGAGGTAATTTCCCTGGTTTACGTACAGGGGCAAATCCTAAGTCACATTGCATCGCAACAGGAACTCCAAATAAGAATCCACGTGCTTCCGGTCCAACAATAAAGTCAGCCCCTACTTCTTTGGCAATTTTTGAAAATTCATCTGTTACATAATGCATTGCTTTAGGATTTTGTAAAATCGGAGTTACATCTCTAAAGACAATTCCTTCTTTTGGGAATCCAGGAATACTGGCAATATAGTTTTTAATATCCATTGTTTTACCTCTTTCTATATGATTGTATTTTACAATATGAACGTTTGTTTGAAAAGACTTACTATTTTGGTTCAATGGATTCAAGAATAAAGGTAGATTCTTGTTTTCCTCGATACTCATTAATCGTTGCATACCCTTTAAAAGACTTCAATTGGCTAGTAGAGATTTGTCGATCTTCTTGGCTTTGATTAAAGTTCATGCATTGTAAACCAGAATATAATGTGTATTTACAATGTTTACCATTTTGGAATGAAAACATTCTTTTGACAAATGGTTCTTGAATTTCAAAGAAAGGTTTTTCAAATCCAGGTCCAAAAGGACGAAGGATATCTAAACTTTGAATCTCTTCAATGGTTAAATCTTCTTCTGTTACTAAGATTGTTTCTTCTTTTTGTGCTTTCCATTTATATTCACTCGCACGCTTTTTAATAAATTGCGTAAATAATGAATAGTCTACTAAATTAATAAAGAATCCCGCAGCTTGTGTATGACCTCCTAATTGTGAAAAATGCTCAAAAGGTTTTAAGAATTCCATGCAGTCAAAACCAGAAGGAGAACGCATACTTGCCTTATAGCCATTGGGTGTTTTAGAAAGAATGATGGTTGGTTTTTTTGTTTGCGAACAAATATTTCCGGCAACTAAACCAATGATTCCTTCATGAAAACTAGCATCTGCAACAACATATACTTCATCTTGGCTATGTAGTTTCGATTTAGCAATCTGTACCATTTCTTGACTGAAGCGTTTTCTTTGTTCATTCAAACGAATGATTTGATCTTTATACGATTGAATAATGGAATAATCTTCACTTAAGAAATAACGAACCACATTATTCGCATTTCCTAAATTACTTAAACGTCCAACGGCATTAATCTTTGGAACGACTTGAAAGGCAATATTTTCATCATTGCATGTTTGAGAATCTAATAAAGAAAAGATATGCGGTTCATGTCGTTGATTTAAAGATATAATGGCTTGTTGAATCAACGCACGTGTTTGTCCTTTGACAATCATCACATCACCAATACTAGCTACTCCTGCAAGTTGTAATAAATATGAATCATCAATTCCTAATGAACGAATACATTCATAGGCAACAGCCGCTCCACATAAAGTCGAAAAGTGCTCTTCCATAAGTGTTGGATGAACCAAACAATCACAAGGAATGTCTGTTTCAATAGTATGGTGATCAGTAACGATAACATGCATTCCATATTCTTTTGCTTGTAATAAAGCTTCATGAGCACTTACTCCATTATCCACTGTAATAATGGCTCCATATCCTTTTTGATGCGCCATACGCACGGTATTGATACTTAACCCATATCCTTCTTTAATCCGATCAGGCACATAGAAATTGGTTTCCAAACCTATTTGCCGTAAACCAGAGACCATAATGGTCGTAGCCAAAATTCCATCACAGTCATAATCCCCTGCTACGATTACTTTGGTATTTTCTTTTTGAAATTGTTCAATCATTTGTTTAAATGTTTGAATACTATCACAATTTGAAATGGGATAAAGATCTAACGTTTGTGTCCATTGATCCCATTTACTTGAATCTGGTTCCCGTGTTTCTAATACTTTTTTTACTAAATTTGAATAAGTCATACATTGATTATATATAAAAATAGTGTACTGCTCAAATAATCCGATCTCATTTTAATAATAAAAACTCTCCAACAGAAAATTCATTGTTAGAGAGTTCTATTTCGTTTAGTTTTCAATAAATTCAAATTCGAATCCACAAATTTGAACTGTATCTCCATCTTGACATCCACTTTCACGTAAAGCCTTATCAATTCCCATATAACGCATTTTATTAGCGAAATTATAGTAATCTTCTTCCGTGTTTAATTGTGTAATATCAAATGCACGTTCCACTTTCGGACCAGAAACTTTAAATACATTTTCTTGAATTTGTTCAATAACAATTTCTTTTTCTTTTCTTTCCAAAGTATATGTAACTCCAGTATTTTGTGTTTCATTATCCATAATTGGAAATGCTGGTGTGGTTGCTAATAAGTCAGCTGCTTTTTTAAGCACTGGCATTAACCCTTCATGTAATAGCGTAATGGTTTCAAACACCAATACATCTGGATAAGCTTCTTTAAACTTTTTCAAGTTTTCTTCTGCTAATTCTTCATCCATTTTATTAGCTACCACTATTTGTGGTCGTTCTAATAAGCGAAGTTGGTAAGATTTCAATTCTTCATTGATAACACGATAATCTTGTATTGGGTCTTCTCTTCCCATATCTAAGACATGTAAGATAACACGACAACGTTCAATATGACGTAAGAATTGATGTCCTAGTCCTTTCCCTTGACTAGCCCCTTCAATAAGACCTGGCAAGTCAGCAAGGATAAAGCTACGTCCATCATCCACTTGAACAACACCAACATTCGGTGCCAAGGTTGTGAAAGGATAATCTGCAATTTGTGGATGCGCACGACTAACAGCATCTAAAAAAGTTGATTTCCCTACACTTGGATATCCGACTAAACCAACATCGGCTAAAACACGCAATTCAACAATACAATCGTATTGATCTCCTGGTTTACCATCTTCAGCAAACTTAGGAGCTGTATTACGACTGGATTTAAAGTGGAAGTTTCCTCTTCCTCCTTTACCACCATAGGCAACAATTTGTTGTTGACCCGGTTGGGTTAAATCCGCCAATATTTGACCAGTGTCTTCTCTTTTTACCAATGTACCTAATGGAACTTTAACGATTTTGTCATCTCCATTAGCCCCATGCATCTTTTTCGTTTTTCCATTTTCACCAGGTTTTGCTTTAATCTTACGGTGAAAACGCAAATCTAATAAGGTGGTCATTCCAGGATCGGCTTCAAAGATAACATCTCCACCTTTTCCACCATCTCCTCCAAAAGGACCTCCATATGCAACATATTTTTCATGACGAAAACTTACTACACCATTTCCACCATTTCCTGCTTGAATATGTACTTTTACTTGATCGACAAATTGCATAGTACTTTACTTCCTAAAAAAAGATCCCGTGTTGGGATCTTATCTACAATTAAGCTTGTGGGTATACAGATACTTTCTTTCTGTCTTTACCCAAACGTTCGTATTTAACAACACCGTCTACTAATGCAAACAAAGTGTCATCTCCCCCACGTCCAACGTTTGTTCCTGGGTGAATTTTTGTTCCACGTTGACGGTAGATGATGCTACCTGCATGACAAGATTGTCCATCCGCCAATTTGGCACCCAAACGTTTGGAATGAGAGTCACGACCGTTCTTTGTAGAACCTACTCCCTTTTTAGAAGCGAATAATTGGTTATCTAAAACGTATTTCATGGTTTACACCTCGACTTTCTCTATTTGTATGTAGTCAGAATTCGTGAATTGTATCGTTTCACATTGAATGAGCAATGTTTTCAAAATAATTTGTAATGTTTCCGAATTCTTATTTACTTGAATACTGACCCATCCCGATTCCATTTCAATGGCACAGGAATCTTCAGTCAATTGATCAATGGCATTTAAACATCCAACAGAACATGCACTAACTTGTGCACAAACCATATCCAATTCATTGTGTTTAGCACTTCCAGCATGACCTGAAATGGTAATGGATTGTATTTGAGATTGTTTTAAATGCGCTACGACACTAATCATTATTAAGCCTCGATAGCTTCAATTTTAACTTTAGTGTACGGTTGACGGTGTCCTTGTTTACGACGAGTTGAACTTTTCTTAGGACGGTATTTCACGATAGTGATTTTTTTACCTTTTCCTTGTTTTTCAACAACTCCAGTAACTTTGGCTCCTTCAATGAAAGGTTTTCCAATTTTACCATCTGCAAACAATACTTTGTCGAAAGTTACTTTGTCACCTTCTTGTGCATCTAATTTTTCCACGAAGATAACCGCATCTTTTTCAACTCGGATTTGTTTTCCGCCTGTTTCGATAATTGCGTACATATGTGCACCTCCTATTCATCATTGATACTCGCCATGAAGGTGTGAAATTGATTTCAACTTATACCTTTTCTGAGCGGTTGCTAGACCAACAGAAAGCCTGCAACAGTAGTATTTTAAAGGAACATAGCCTTTTAGTCAAGCCTTATTAAGACTTTATAACCATTTGATCTTACGGGCTGTAATTTGATCTTTACGATTTGGTTTTTTCTGACCATCAATCAAACATAATTTGGATTGGCCGATGTTTTCTTTTTCAATCGCATATAGATCTGGCCAAATAGCTACTTCCATTATTCCACTTTCATCCTCTATTCTCATAAAACAAGCTTTCCCTGTACTGATATCTATCACTCGATAAGAATTTACTAACCCCAGCACTTGAAAATATCCATTCATCTCTTCGCATTGTTTTAAAGGAATACTTCTTGTGAATTCATGACGTTTGGATTGTACAGGATGTTCTGTTAAATAGAATCCAAAGATTTCTTTTTCTCGTTGGCTTTTTTCAAATACATTTTCTTTTATAGGCATCAAAATAGGAGCCCCTACCAAACCTTGGTCAAATACCCATTGATCGCCTACTTTTTTCCAACACATTTCAACATACTTACTTAAATCATTCAATTGATCTAACATTGTTGCCCTATTTAACCCAAAACAATCCAAGGCTCCTCCTTGAATGAGAACACGAATACTCGAGTCATTGATTTTAGCTAAATATGCTCGTTTAATAAAATCTATATAATCAACAAATTTTCCATTCTCTCTTTCTTCTAGAATCTTTTGAGAAACTTGTTGACCGATTCCTTTCATCGATGAAAAAGGCATTCGTAAAGATTTATCTTCAATAGAATAAGTTAATTCACTTTTATTGATATCTGGACTTTTTACATCGATGTGTCTACGTTTACATTCATAAATGTAATCGCTTGTCTTATTCTCATTACGAATATTTGCGTTTAACAATGATTGATAAAAGAACAATGGATAGTTTGCTTTTAAATAAGCCAATTGATAGGTAATCATCCCATAGACATAACTATGTGCTTTATTAAATCCATAATCCGCAAATCGTTCCATCAACGAATAAATCTCTTGTGCTACTTGACTAGAGACCTTATTACGAATGGCTCCTTCTATAAATTGATCTTTAAAACTAGCCATCATTTCGGCATTCTTTTTAGACATAGCCTTACGAAGTGTGTCGGCTTGCGACAAAGACAGACCTCCAATATCGGTAGCTATTCGCATAATTTGTTCTTGATAAACGATAACTCCATACGTTTCTTTTAATATTGGTTCTAGTAGTGGATGAATATAGCGAATCGATTGTGGGTTTTGTTTGCGCTCTAAATACACAGGAATATTCTTAATCGGTCCTGGTCGAAATAAAGCCATCGCAATACAAATATCTTGGAATCGTTGCACCTTCATATCCACTAAGAATTTACGCATTTCTTTTCTTTCAAATTGGAATATTCCTAATGTATCTCCTCTAGAAATTAAAGAAAAAGTCTTTTGATCATTTAAAGGTAATTTTAAAGGTTGAATATCAATTCCAATTGAATCATGAATTGCCTCAACTACATCAGCGATTGTTTTAAGATTTCTTAATACTAGCAAATCCATCTTAATTAGGCCCAACTGTTCCAAATATTCCATCGTAAATTGTGTACAAATGACATCAGAATCCGTTTTTAAAGTAGGACAAACATTCTCTATTTCTCTATCACTGATCACAATACCAGCAGCATGAACAGAACTCGTACGTGGTAATCCTTCTAGTCGTAAACACAATTGAAAATATTCATTCAATCGGTTTTGTTCAATGATTGCTCTTAAAGGCGATTGTCGATCATTATAAATATCTAATAATGTTTCATGTTGGTTTTGATCAACGGCTGTCGTACATCTTTTTATTAATCGATCATTGATTGACATGACTCGTCCGACATCATTGAATACTTGTTTGGCTTTTAAAGTACTGAAAGTAACAATATGAGCCACTTTTTTATTTCCATACTTATTATTCAAATATTCAATGACTTGATCTCTTTTATCATCTGGAAAATCGACATCAATATCTGGCATTGAGATTCGATCCGGATTTAAGAATCGTTCAAAAATTAATCCATTTTTTATTGGATCAACATGCGTAATCCCTAAACAATATGCCACCAAAGATCCTGCACTAGAACCACGTCCTGGCCCTACATAAATGTTTTCTTTTCTTGCATAGCGAATAAAGTCATAAACAATCAAAAAATAGTCTGTAAAGCCCATGGATGTAATAACATTGCATTCATACTCTAACCTTTTTACATACTCTTGTTCTATTTGATTATTGAGTCGCTTTTTTAAACCAGCTTTACATAGATTAATTAAATATTGTTGATTGTCCATTCCTTGTTGATTATCAAAAGTAGGTAATTGACTTTTTGGATATGCCAACTGAACATTACACATACGGGCAATCGTTTCTGTTTGTTCTAAATCATCTGGATCATATAAGGCAGCCATTTGTTGATCATTACGATAATAACGATCGTATTTAAAATCCAAAGTATCGTCTTTAATCGTTGAACCTTTATCAATAGCACGTAAAACTTTAGATAATATCGCATCTTCTTGATGCCAATAATAATTTCTAGATAAAGCCACTGTAGCAACAGATGCATTATGAACTTGTAGTTTTAAATATGCATTATTTTCTCTATGATAACCAGAATCATTCATAGAAATTGCGACATAGAAATCTTGCCATAAATCTGAAAATGTTTTGACACATCGTTGAATTGAATCTGCATCTTTTTTTATAACCCATTGATATAAGCTATCATCCGTCCCACCGGTCATACATACACAATGTTGACTTTGTTGAGCTAAGGTTTTTACAGAATCGAATGTTTGAAAACTCATTAATTGAGAAGATATCTTATATAACTCAATCAATCCCATATCATCTTTTGCCAGTAATACAAAAGAAAAATTATAATCATTTTCATTTACTTCCAATTCCAATCCAAAAATAGGATGAATATTATTTTGACGACAAAGATGAAAAAACTTCATAGTGGCATACATAGAATGATGATCGGTTAATGCCAAATGAGTATGATGATTTTCTTTTGCCGCTTGAATCATTTGTTCAATACGAAAAGGAGATTCTAACAATGAATAACAACTACGATTATGTAAATGAACCATATTATTCTCTCCTTTCAGAAAAAAAATGATATACCTAGATAAAGTATATCATTGATTGAAATATTCATAACAGAATTCATTGATTCGTCCCATACGATTACTTGCAGGATCTACCATTCCTAGCGTAAAGACACTAATCGCATATGGGTGTTTTGCTTCCACAAATCCAGTTCCATTTTTATATAATTCCATCGTTCCAAATTTTTGTGGCATATTTACTTGAATAACTGTATCCAATACTTGATGAGGAACGGCTTGTTTCAACCATTCAATTAACTCTTTATATTCATCACGATGACGATATAGATAAGTAGATACATCCGTAGTATAACGTGCCGTCATATAATTTTTTTGAAGCATGAATCGGTTTCCCATATCGATATCTGTATATTTTAAAGCATCTTTACGATATTTATTCCATCCACCATACGTTTGGAAAAGGATTTGACCACCGGTATTATCCGATTCAAGAATAGTAGTACGAATTACTTCTTCATACGTTAGGATATCTCCTGTTTTATGTAGTCCCAAGGAACCAACTTCTTGATAATATTTACGTCGATTGTAATAAATCTCATCGGTAATCTTTGCCTCACCGGAATTAAATTTATCAAACCACAACATAGAAATAGGTAATTTATAAATACTTCCTGCACGCATCCATTGGTCCGCATTTCGTTCATAAACAATACAATCATTTTCTATATCACGAACACAAACGGTAATTTGACTTTCACTAACTCCCCAAGAATCAATATAGGCATCGATTTCTTTACGAAGTTCTTTTGTATCTTCATACGCTTTTTTGCGTTTTGCTTCTGCTTTTTCTTCCGCAATACGAATACGTTCTTGTTCTTGGTATTGTTGAAAAATATGATATCCGAAAAAGCTAACAACAACTGTTAGACATAGAATAATCGCAATGATTTTTTGTTTCGTTAATTCAAATTTTTTATTTTTCATACACTACCCTTTCAAAAAAGCACAATCGTATTATAACTCTAAATATTTTGAATTCAATCCTTTTTGAATCAACTTTCCATTTCATTCATTTTTTCTTCCCATTCATTCATATAACGGGCGATTTCATTGTGTTTTTCATCGATTTGTTCATTGAGTTGATCCATTTGTTTATAGTCTTGATAATATTCAGGTTCGTATCGTAACTCTCGTAATTCTTCTAACTCTTCCTCAGCTACTTTTATCATCTCTTCTAATTTCATAATACGATTTTTAATAGCTTTTCGATCTCGATGTGCAATCTTTTCAATTGTTTGTTCTTTTTGAGCTACTTTTATCGTTTCTACTGGCTCTTGATTAAGATATTGTTGGTAAGAACAAGGATAATAAGTACTTGTTTGATTAACTTCCAAAATAGAAGTGGCCATTTTATCCAAAAACATACGATCATGCGAAATAAAAAGTATCGTTCCAGGATATTCTAGTAATGCTTGTTCTAAAGCTTCTTTCCCAGGAATATCTAAGTGATTGGTTGGCTCATCTAAAACTAGAACATTATCTTTTTTGATCATTAAGATTGCTAGTGCTAGTCGTACTTTCTCACCACCAGATAAAACAGAGATTTCTTTAAAGACTTCTTCTTGCGTAAATAAAAATCGAGCTAGTACAGAGCGTATTTCTGTTTGTGTAGCATTGGGTGCATACTCCCATAATGTATCGAGTATTGTATCTGATCCAGTATGTAGAGCACTTTCTTGATCAAAGTATCCAATATCTACATGATGTCCCCATTTAAATTGTCCATCCAAACAATCTATTTGATTCATCAATGTTTTTAATATCGTACTTTTCCCTATTCCATTGGATCCAATAATGGCCAATCGGTCTCCTTTTTTTACTTGAAAGTTTGCCTTGGTTAAAATGGAATCATATCCAAAACAACAATGATCGACCATTAAGACATCTTGTCCACTGGGACGCAAACAAGTAAAGTTAGCTTTCATCATACGAGTGTCTGCATGTACTTTATCTACTTTATCCATTCGATCTAAGTATTTTTGTTTACTTTTCGCAAAGGCTGCTTTATTTTTCTTAGAACGAAATTTATCTATTAATGTTTCTAAGCGTTCAATTTCTTTTTGTTGGCGAGCATACGCTTGTTCGTTTTGTTTTAAATATTGTTCTTTGGCTAAAACATAATGAGAATAATTTCCTGGATATCGAGTTGTTGACCCATATTCTATTTCAACAATTTCATCCGCTACATGATCTAAAAATGTTCGATCATGACTGACTAGTATTACAGCTTGTTGGTATTGACGAATATAGTTTTCTAACCATTCAATGGATTCAATATCTAAATGGTTTGTCGGCTCATCCAATAAAAGAATATCTGGTTGCGATAATAATAATTTAACAAGAGCAATTCTTGTTCGCTGTCCTGAACTAAATTGCGATAATGGTTTATCTAAATCACTTTCATCAAATTGAAAATGGAAAAAGACATTTTTCAATTCCGTCTCATATTGGTAACCATTTTTCGATTCAAACAACAATTGAATTTGTTCATATTTTTTTAATTGTTGTTGGTCATGTTGTTGTTCCAATATTTTTGCTTGGATTTGAAGTTCTTTTTCCAATTGAATAACATCCGAGAAAGCATCCAATAATTCTTCATGAACACTTTTATTCAAATCTTTAAATATGATTTGATCAATGACTCCAATCTTAACTTGATTGGAAACAATGCGATTTCCACTATCTGCTGGTAGCGATCCATCAATAATTTTTAATAGAGTACTTTTTCCGCATCCATTTTTTCCAACAATAGCTACTTTCTCTTTGTTCTTTATTTGTATCGAAGCATCTACCAGTACATCTTGTGCTCCGAATGATTTCTTTATATGACTAAGACTTAGTTTCATAAACCTCCGTTACAAACTAAAGTATTGATAAATACCTTGGGCAATTCCTTGCACCATCTTATCTTGATTTTTCTTATAATATTCAACGCTTTCATCCGATTGAATATTGGCATACATATATAAGATTCCATACATTCCATATGACTTGGAATAACGAGAATTATCTTTCGAATGTTCTTCCTTCCCTGTATAAGTCAAACGACCCCCAGATTCTCGTAATTGAACATATTGTTCATATTTTGTTTCTTTTTCTTCTTTGACTATATATGGATCAAATAATACCCCCACTTCCAATGGGTTATCCATGACATAACTATTGGATAGATCCAAACCTTGTTCTTCAGATACAGAGGCAATATTATTAGCTAAAATTCCGGAAGTATAAGGAGATACTACAATTAAAGGACGAGAGATATATTCATCGTCGGCAATTCCTAAAGAAATAAACACTTTCGCATTCTTACGATAGGCTTGTCCTACACGACCATTTTTTCCATAATAACTAGGATTTCCATCTTTATCACGTGTTAATTCCACGCGTAATCCTTTTGATTCTAATTCTTCTTTTAATTGCACAGCCATCTCATAAGAAGATTTTTGTTCACTAATTTTATCATTTTGTGTACCAAGAATAACTTGGTTGGTTGAATTACTAAACATATCTCCACAAGGATCTATCATGACATCAATGTTTTTTACCATTGGAATATTTTCCGTTACAGAGATAAATAAATAGTTTTTATCCATTTCAATTCCAAAGCGAGATAAAAAATCTTTACTGGCATCTAAAGAAATCGTCTTCACATTTTTATCACGACGGATTGTTGTAAAGTCATTAACATGGATTTCATCTTTGTAATACAAACGTTTTTTAATAAAGTGATCATATGTATAGACTTCATATAATCCTGGATCTAATAATCCAGTTTGTATTCCATCTTCTGCTCCACTTGATAAGGTATAACTAAACTCTTTACCATTTTCAATATTATGCAAAATAATATTCTTCCCTTGTAAATCATCGGTACGAGCTGATAACGTCTCATGATAAAGTTTCAATGATTCACCATAATAAGTATAGTCATTCACACTATATGTTTCTTTATATTTAGTTTTGACCGCTTTTTTTATAACTTGTTTATCCTCAATAGTATCGATGTATGGTTGTCCCAATTGATCAATTTGACTAGGACGAGAGACATACAAAAAAATGGCTACCACTGCTAATGCCAGTGTAGCAACTAAAAGAATTGTTCTTTGTAATGAATTCTTGCGTTTCATATAACTATTTATATATAAAAAGGGTCAATAAGTCAATTTTCCATAAGAAAAGCCAGAAATGATTTCTGGCTTAGAAAATTAAATTTCTTGGTGTACGAGGATATGGTTGTACATCACGAATGTTTTGCATTCCACTTAAATACATTAACATTCTGTCAAATCCTAGACCAAATCCTGAGTGTTTACATCCACCATAACGACGTAAGTCCAGATACCATTCTAATCCTTCTTTTTCCATACCCATTTCTTCTAATTTTGCTTCCAATACATCCAAGCGTTCTTCCCTTTGACTTCCTCCAATTAATTCTCCTACATAAGGAACCAATAAGTCACAAGCCGCTACGGTTTTATTGTCATCATTAACACGCATATAGAAAGCTTTAATATCTTTTGGATAATCAATTAGGAAAACTGGACCTTGAACTACTTTTTCACATAAGTAACGTTCGTGTTCACTTTGTAAATCCATTCCCCAGAAAATATCACTATTTTCGAATTTATCTTTGTGTTGTTCTAGAATTTCAATCGCTTCAGTATAGGTCATTCGTTTGAAATCTGAATTCGCTACTTGGCTAACTCTTTCGATACATCCTTTATCGACAAATGTATTAAAGAATTCCATTTCTTCTTTGGCATTCTCTAAACAGTAGTTAATACAATATTTGATCATCTCTTCGACACAATCCATATTGTCACTTAAATCCGCAAAAGCTAACTCTGGTTCAATCATCCAGAATTCGCTAGCATGACGAGTCGTATTGGAATTTTCAGCACGGAATGTAGGACCAAAAGTATACACATTGCGATATGTTAATGCGAAAGGTTCGACGTG
>CADBTK010000161.1 GCA_902797585.1 Erysipelothrix rhusiopathiae | reverse complement strand
GTAATTAAATTTATATATAATTAATTAACTATTAATAAAACTTAAAGATTTTATAGACTCTCTTAGTATACGAAAATTAAAAATTTTTAGGGTTAACACAATGTAAAATATAAGAAAATTGTTTTCTATATTGAGTTAAGTACTCGTTGGTTTACGAATCTTTTCTTGGTCAGTCTATATGGGATAGGCTATAATTTATTTCAGGAGTGAATATTTATGAAAATAGGAATTGTAGGACTTGGATTAATGGGAGCCAGTTATGCTGCTCGCTTAAAAGAAAGAGGTCAAACTATATATGGATTTGCCCGCCGACAAGAAACAATAGATAAAGCTTTAGAATATAACATAGTTGATAAAGGAACCATCCACATGGAAGATGGTTTATTACATGAATGTGAAATTATCATTCTAGGACTATATCCCACTGCACTAAAACCTTGGATCGAACAAAACCAACAATATTTACAAGATGGTTGTGTCATGATGGATATCAGTGGAGTTAAATCCAATATTATTGAACCCATCGAACAAATTGTAGATTCTCGTTTATCTTTTGTCTCCACCCACCCTATGTGTGGACGTGAATCCCAAGGGATTGAACATTATGATCCAACTATCTTTGATGGCGCTAACTATATCGTAATCGAAACAGATAGCAGCAATCCCAAAGATGTGCAACTTGCCAAAGCCATTGGACACTTACTAGGATGCAAAAACATTGAAGTATTAGATATAGAAAACCATGATCGTATGATTGGATTTTTATCCCAATTAACCCACGTAATTGCGGTTAGTTTAATGAACACCCATGAGAATGAACAATTCGTAAAATATACAGGTGATAGTTTTAGAGACTTAACAAGGATTGCTGCCATCAATGAAGATATGTGGACAGAATTATTCTTATTGAATAAAGAAATCTTATTGGATGAAACCAACCAATTCATTGATACCATCACTCATTTTAGAGACGCTCTAAAAAGTGAAGATAGCCAAGAAATGAAACGGTTATTTATCCAAAGTACCCAACGGCGTCAAAAGTTTAATAAGTAAAGGCTGGAAACAGCCTTTTTTATTGTTCTTCAAATCTTTTTTATCGAAAAACAATAAATTTATGTTGACAATCAATTCTTTTCTCTGTTATTGTAGAATTGCGAAGAGAACCAAAGGCCACGGTTCTTTGATGCAAAGGAGATTTTTCATGAAAAATTCAATTGTGGTATTTACCAAACGTTTTCTTGATGTGTTATACATCATCAGTGTTGGTGGAACATTGATATCACCTGGTTTAATCACTTGGTATTCCACCTATAACCCAAGAGTATCGAATTCTTTAATTCCACTGATCATTTTATTCTTTATAGCGGGAATCTTTGGCGCTTTGATTCTACGTGAATTAAAAAAGATGATGAATACTGTGGTATTAGGCGACTGTTTCGTTCGTAGTAATGTAACCAGTCTAAAACGAATGGGGACCTTTAGTTTTGTGATTTCTGGCGTAATGTTTCTACGCGTTTTCACAGAATACTTTACCCCTTCGATCCCGATATTAGTCTTTACCTTTCTAGTGGCAGGACTTTTCAGTAAAGTTCTTGCGATTGTCTTCGATCAAGCCGTTTCCTATAAATTGGAAAACGACATGACCATATAGGAGAGAACTATGGCAATTATTGTGAATTTAGATGTAATGATGGCTAAACGTAAAGTTGGATTGAGTGAACTAGCACAACGTGTCAATATTACCAATGCCAACTTGTCCATCCTAAAAAACAACAAGGCAAAAGCCATTCGCTTCTCTACTTTAGATGCGATTTGTAAAGAACTAGACTGTCAAGTCGGGGACATTCTAGAATACATTGATGATAAAGACTAAATAAAGAAAAAGAAACAACCAAAAGTGACAAGAAGCATTTAAAAGCGGCTGGTTGTTTTTATAATGCCCAAAAGGAGAAATCTATATGAAACTTAGAATCGATCATTTTTTCGCATTTTTATTACTTGCGATATCTACTTACTTATTTTCGATTGAAAAATATCTATTCGGACTATGTTGTATTGGATTGGCTACTATGATGTTTTCTAGCAGCGTCATCCATACTGCTACCCTAGTAGAAGGATTGGATTTATTCTTAATGTCGCTGGCATTAGGATTCATGATTATGGTTGTATCACTACTTTTAGGAACTGCAGCTGTCTTGATTTTACGTTAGAAAGAAGGATATATATGTTTGATTTAAATTCTTTAAATATGAATGATTATACTTACCAGAATTGGTTGGACTATTTTAAAAAGAATCGACTAGATCCTCTTGTCATTACTTTTTCTAAATCCGATAACTTAAACCAAGAAGAATATGATCGAATCTTTCCTTCTATTCGTCTATTTCAAAAAGGAGAATCCAGCAATGGTCTTCATTTAAAAAAAGTAGCACATCAATTCGGTCAAGAAAAAAATCAGCCTCTATGTGATGAAGTCATCGACTTATTCATCAAAGAAGAAAATTGTCATTCTGCTTATTTAAAAGTTTTTATGAATCATCATCGCACACAAGACAAACATCGTTCTTTATTGGATTTTTGTTTCAGAACCTTGCGTAAAAAAGGCAATTTTCAACAAGAAATACTCGTGCTTGTCACCGCAGAAATGATTGCTCTTAGTTATTATTCAGCTTTATCAAAAAATACCAATTCACCCAGTCTTCAAGTGATTTGTGAAAGAATGTTACACGATGAAATGCCACATATTATTTTCCAAAGTTATCAACTCTCTCATTTTAGTAAAAGAAAAGAGTGGAAGCGAAAAACTTTGATGATTTTTTCATCCACATTACAAT
>CADBTK010000160.1 GCA_902797585.1 Erysipelothrix rhusiopathiae | reverse complement strand
TAAGAAAATGTTAGTTCCTACTAGTTTTGGCGCATCCAATATATAACATCCATTATCATATTGAATATCAGCACCTAAGGCTTCAAACCCTTTTAGATGCAAATCAATTGGACGAGGTCCTAAATAACATCCTCCAGGCATACGAATTTCTGCATGTCCAAATTTTCCTAATAAAGCTCCCATGAAATAGTAACTAGCGCGTAATTTTGTTACGGCACCAGATACCATAGGTGTATTTTGCATTTTGGTTGGATCAATATATAATTCACCTTCTGCACGTTCTTGTACTTCTACACCCAACTCTTCCAATAAAGCCATTAAGGCACGTACATCAGAAATTTCAGGCACACCAAAAATAGTAACTGGCTCATTGGCAAGTACACACGCTGGAATTAATGCAACTGTGGAGTTTTTTGATCCACTAATACGGACATTCCCTTTTAAAGGATGTCCTCCTTCTATCTTAATGACGGATGGCATTCCGTTACACCCCCTAAATGATTACTTCTAAAACATTGTGATTTTATCATTTTTCAACACGAAAGAAAAGGGAAATCCCTATTTCCCATTATTTAATACAAAAGAAAATCCCTGAATACTTTTATATAACGTTTCTTCCTTTTACAATGTGCAAGAATTGATGGTTGAAAATATGGTAGACACGCAATAAAAATCTTTACCTTTTCCCTTATTGGCAATCGTGGCATCCCTTTTATTACATAACTCTCCATTTTCCAAAAAAGAATTCCAATAACATATTCTCTATCAAAAAATTCAAGACAAGAAGAATCTTCTTTCTTAATTAAGGATCGCAATTTCAGCCTCTGTGTAAATTGATTGGCATCAATTTGGCTAAAAGAACTTAACTTAGAGTTATCGAATTGATAGTTATAAACATTGCTTCCAATATGTACAATGGATTCTGCTTCCATCATCGCCTCAAAAACCGGAACTAAATCTTCACAGCTTCCACCTTCTGGAAAACGTCTTGTTTCAAATAACGAGCGTTCAAAGACTTTATTACAAGCAGAAAACTCAACACTATTATCACCACAAGCTATATTATTAATGATTTGTTTTTTATTCATGATAATAGGGCTTGTGATAGATGTTTTATATGTTTTTTGTCCTTCTTTTGACACACGAATTATATTACCAACAGAACAGCGTACATTGTGCTGTGAACAGGCTTGAATTAATGTTTCATACATAGTTGGCTCAATCGTATCATCACTATCGACAAACCCAATATATTGTCCTTTGCATTTCGCTAAGCCGGCATTCCTTGCCCCCCCCCAATCCACAATTGGCTTGGTGAATGACTTGAATACAAGAATTTTGCGAAGCAAGTTGATCACATAATTGTTGAGAACCATCCGTAGAACCATCATCAACCAATATAATTTCTAGATTTGGATATGTTTGATGGAAGATTGATTCAACACATGATTGTAAAGTATCTCGTACTTGATACACAGGCACAATGACACTGCAAAGTGGTTTTGTTTTCATAATTTAATATTAACATAAAAAAGGAGATGATTTCTCATCTCCACATTCGTAATAATTATTCAGCTTTTCCAGCAGAACCGAAGAAGTTTTCAACCATGTCTTCAACCAATTCTTGAATTGCATCAGTTCCTGGTTTCAACAATTTACGAGGGTCGTATCCTTTACCTTCTTGGTCTTTTCCAGCTTCGATGTATTTGCGAGTAGCATCCGCGAACACTAATTGACATTCAGTGTTTACGTTTACTTTAGAAACACCTAATTCGATAGCTTTTTGTACTTGTTCACGTGGAATACCAGATCCTCCGTGTAATACTAATGGTTTACCATTTGTAGTTTCTTGAATTTCTGCCAAACGGTCAAAGTTTAATCCAGCCCAGTCAGCAGGGTATTTTCCGTGGATGTTTCCGATACCAGCAGCTAAGAAGTCTACACCTAATTCAGCGATTGCTGCACATTCTTGTGGGTCAGCTAATTCACCGTTAGAAACGACACCGTCTTCTTCTCCACCGATTCCACCAACTTCACATTCTACAGAGATTCCTTTAGAGTGTGCTAAAGCGATGATTTCTTTAGATTTTTCTACGTTTTCTTCGAAGTCGTAGTGGCTTCCGTCAAACATTACAGAAGTAAATCCAGCTTCGATACAAGCTTTTGCTCCTTCAAAAGAACCGTGGTCCAAGTGAAGAGCTACAGGAACTGTAATTCCTAAGTTGTCGTGGATGTTTTTTACCATTCCAACAACGTTGTCATACCCACACATGTATTTACCAGCACCTTCGCTGACTCCTAACATAACTGGGGATTTTTTAGCTTCACATGCCAATAAGATTGCTTTGATCCATTCCATGTTGTTGATGTTAAATGCACCAATAGCGTAATGACCTTCATGAGCTTTGTTAATCATTTCTGTAGCAGATACTAACATAATATTTCCTCCTATTTTCTAGTTTCCATTACTAGATTTATTTTACTCCATTCTTACGTGTTTGAAAAGTTTTATCTTCTCGATTCTCCCTTTAAAAAGACAACTTGACTTAATGCTCGGATTCGATCCATCAAACGGTCCACTTGCGCACTGTCACCAGCTTCTTGTAAACCAGAATAACGACGTGCTAAATCCTCCATGGAAAAATTTGATGTGAAGTACGTTTTCTTATTTTTTGTTAAACGCTCATCTAATACTGGAAACAATAATGAATCACGAGTAAATGCGGTAATACTACCGGCTCCAATATCATCTAAGAATAATACATCGGCACGATACAAACGTTTTAATAATGTATTTAATTCTTCTTGATCGCTAATCGCTTTATAAAAATTTTGCGTTAATAATGGAACTCGACAAAAACACACACGCTGATTCTTCTTGGCATATTCATTGGCCAAGGCTTCCATTAGGTATGTTTTACCAACACCTGTATGACCATATAAATAAACCCCTTTATCACTATCGATAGAGTGATCAACTTGCATATAAGTTTTTACATATTCTTCATTTTCTCCCACCAATTGAATGTTTTTAAAATCCAATAAGAAGTCATCCTCATTCATATCCGCAATATCAAAATATTGACGATGAGCAAATTGAGATTGGTGTTCTTTTGAATACTTACAATCTTGGTAACACTCAACGACATCTCCATCTTTCTGCTGCACAGAAAATACTCTTCCTTTTAATGGTTGCCGACAAAAAGATAGACCTTGACATCCTTCACAACGTTGTACAGCTTCTATCATCGATTCAAGAGCTATCATATTATCATCCAATACTTTATCACTCCATTGGTATTGATTAATCAAACGTTGAATCAAAGGGTTCTGTTTGAATTGTTGAAAACGTTGTTGCTCAAATTGTTGGTACTCTTGCGAATCAATAGAATTCATTTTTAACAAAAAGTCCTTATTAATTTTCTCCATCGTTTTTACCCTTTCTTTTCTTTTGCACTTCCAAAGCTTTGGCTACTAATTCATCCGAAGCTTGATGTGTTTGGGTATCGCTATACCATTCTGGCACTTTATTTGTCGCTTGTTTCTTTGTTGAAACCTTCTTTGTTTGCGCCAATGCACTATCTACATCATGTACATTTAATCTTGCCCACGTAGCTGCTACTTTTTCTACATAGGAGCGCGGAAACTTGTGGTCGGTTTGTTCCAATGTATATTCAATCAAGACATTGATTACATCATTTTCAAATCCATATTCCAAAGAAAGCGATTCAATTAAATTCTTATCTGCTTTTGATACAGGTGCCCCTTTTTGTAAGTTTTGTAAAAACTTCACTGGAGACATATCATAACTATTCTTAGGTTGTTCAATCACTTTTTGATTCTTATAAACATATCCTTTTAATTTCTCAAAATCAAAAGCATGGGTTCGAGTATGCACACTTAACATTACATAACGTCGCATCTCTAATGCACTAATTCCATGAATGTCTGCTAATTGGGCAATTCGTGCTAAGTTTTCTTCCGTGCGTAATTGATTTGGAAAGATATGTTCCATCCCTTTTAAAAATGTTTCAAAATCAAATTGAGACATGCGCAATGTCTTTTGAGAATTTGGACGAATCTTTTCATATGTGATTTCTTTTTCTTGATCCCAAGAAGAAAGCGGACTAATATCTACACTTTCACTCACATTTTGATACCCTGTTGGAATATCTTCTTCTTTTTGCAATAAAACTTTAACCATATCAAATTGACGAGATCCTACTTGTTGAAGATACAAACGACTAAAGGTGTCATGACGTAAAAATTCAACCGCTGATAAAGGACTTTGTAGTTCATAAATCCACGATTGGTCTTGTGGGTTATGATATGTATTCAATAATTCAAATTGTTCCAACATCTTCCTTGCATGCATTAAACGTGCTTGATTAAATCCTGTTAATGTTCGGATTTGTTCTACTTCCACCTGCCCTATTAGTGAGCGTAAAACGCCATATAGAATAGAGGCTTCTTTTCCAATTAGCGGATAATACAAAAGAAAAAGACATGAAAAATCCATCTCTGAAAAATCTGTTCGTTTTTTTATAGTACAAGATTGTTTCATTTCTTCTCCTTTTCTAGTGCCATATCAATTTGGATATTTAAATTTTCCAAACTATCTTCATTATATAAAACCACATGACTTCTTTCCATCTTCTCTTTTGCAGACATTTGACTAGCCATTCGTGCCAAGGCATCCTCTTTTGTAAAACCACGATAGTTCATCAAGCGATCAAGTGCAATCTTTTCGCTAGTAACAACACACCAAATTCGATCAAATGCATCTTGAAAGTTCCCTTCAAATAAAAGTGGAACTTCTACAAATACCAAAAAAGATGGTTGGCAATCCATCCATTCCAAACATTCTTGATACAGTAAACTATGTAAAATAGATTCTACTTGTTGTTTCACAGAAGGATCCGAAAATAGACGATGCGCTAATTCCTTTTTATCAATTTGTCCTTGTGCATCCAATTGCACCAGTTTTGCGGCACATAATTGTTCATAACCACGATTTCCTTTTTCTAATAAAGAGGCGTTGACTTTATCTAAATCCAACACCGGATAACCAAGTTCTATCAAATGTTTTGACACTTGGCTTTTTCCTGATCCGATTGTTCCTGTAATAGCTATTTTCTTTTTTGACAATGTCGACATATATAAGTTCCTCTTTGTACTACCGTCATCTTTTCAATGGGACGTCCACATTTTGGACATTGACATCCTTTTTGGTTATGAACACGTAAACTCATTTGGAATAAACCCGTAATCCCTAGAGAAGAAGTATACGTACGAATCGTTGTTCCTCCTGCTTGTGTAGCTTCTGATAATATGCGATATGTGTTTTCAACAATTGCTTGGCAATCTTTTTTTGAAATCCTTGTACAACGACTCCTTGGATCAAGATTACACGCAAAACATATTTCATCAGCATAAATATTTCCAATTCCAGCAATAATGCTTTGATCCAATAAAGCTGCTTTTAAAGGCCTTTTTTGTTTATGAATCTTATTATAGAAATATATCGCGTCCGCTTTCGGATCGGTATAGTCATAGCCCAATTTAGATAAAGCTGGGTATTGATGCCAATCCTTTTGTTTTTCATATAAAGCCATGCGACCAAACTTTCGTGTATCGTGATAACACAAATAACGTCCATCATTCAACGTGAAAATCGCATGAATATGTTTTCTGTTCTCTGGAAGTGTTTCGTATAAATAAAAGCGCCCTTCCATCCGTAAGTGGATAATCCAATCATATTCATCCAAGCCTAAAATCAAATATTTCCCCCATCGAGAAAAGGTTTGAAATCTTTGGTCGATTATATTAGATTGAAATTTTTCTAAATCTGTCTCTATCAAACGAGGATAGAGAATATCTACTTTCTCAATCGTACAACCTTGAATCTGATGTTTCAAAGTTGATACAACTGTTTGTACCTCAGGTGCTTCTGGCATTATTTTGCCTCATACCAAGTAGAACCATAAGCCAGTTCAGCTTTTAATGGTACATCCAATTGAATTGCTTGTTCCATATTGTCTTTTACCAATTGTTTCATCAATTCCAATTCTTCTTCTGGTACAGAAAAAATCAATTCATCATGTATTTGAAGAATCATCTTAGACTTCACACCAGCTTTTTTCATTGCTTGATCAACTTTTATCATCGCAATTTTAATCAAGTCCGCTGCACTTCCTTGAATAGGCGCATTCATAGCTGCACGTTTCCCAAATTCACGGGTCATGAAGTTTTTATCATTGATTTCAGGAATGTAACGACGACGGTTAAACATCGTTTTTACATATCCATGTTCTTGACAATAAGAAATCAATTCATTCATGTATTTATGAATCGCAGGATATTTTGAGAAATACGCATTCATAAATTCTTTGGCTTCTAAACGAGAAATTCCTAATTGACTGGCCAAACCAAAATCTGTTTGTCCATAAACAATTCCGAAATTTACTGTTTTAGCCGCTCGGCGTTTACTGTCATCCACTTGTTCTTTATCACAATCAAAAATCAAAGTGGCAGTACGTGTATGAATATCTTCGTCATGATTAAACGCATCTATCATAGTTTCTTCATGTGCCATGTGCGCTAACATTCGTAATTCAATTTGTGAATAGTCCGCACTTAATAGTACCGTTCCAGGTTTTGAGACAAAAGCTTTACGAATCTCTTTCCCTTCTTCATTACGAATACTAATGTTTTGTAAGTTTGGTTCACTGCTTGATAAACGTCCTGTTTGCGTCATTGTTTGATGGAAGGTTGTATGAATCTTTTGATCTTGATAAATATGTTTTTTCAACCCTTCAATATATGTTGATTTAATCTTGGCAAGTTTTCTATATTCCAACAACTGTTCAATGATAGGATGGGATCCTTTTAGTTTTTCCAATACATCCGCAGAAGTAGAACGTTTCTTCCCTGGTTGTTTTAAACCTAAATCATCAAATAAAATACCACCCAACTGTTTTGGTGAGTTAATATTAAATTCTTTGTCAGCAAGAGTATAAATCTCTTTGGTACATGCATCCATACGAGTCGTAATTTGGGTATCAATATCATCTAAGATATTGGCATCAATATCGATTCCCTCTTGTTCCATTTCAAATAAGATCCATGACAAAGGTTTTTCTACAGTTTCATATAATTCAAATAAATCTTCTTGTTTCAATTCTTCCATCAAAGATGCATCTTTGCCTTCCAATTGAAGAGCCAATGATTGATATACTATTTCCACACGTTCCAATGGTTCTTTTTTAGATTTTTTAGTCAAATCATGGAAACTTTCCGGTAATGTTATGCCAACAGCATCCAACAAAGCATCTTTATCGGTTGCTAATGAATTTAATAAAAAGGCAGCCAAATGAAGATCTTCTTTTACTGGTTGGATAGGCAATTGATTTTTAGATAATAAATGATACAACTCTTTAGCATCCCACGTGATAACTTCTCCACTTTTTAATAGTGATTGGAATTGTTCATCTTGTTTAGCATCTTCCAAAGAGATCATACTAGCTTGATTATCTTTTGCACTCATGAATCCAAAAAGAGATTGTGTTTCACGACTTTCATTGGTACATACAGGCAATACCAAAGTATGTCCAGTTGGCCATGAGCTAACTTTTTTTAGTTCTGACATTTTTGTCACTTTTTTCTCTTGTCGTTTCAAAAAAGAATTCATTTCATATTTTTGGAAGAATTCATTCATTTGTTCTTCTTGAGTTAGAATTTGACAATCGACAGGTGCAAATGGAAATTCGATGTCACGATAAATAGTGGCAAGTTGCTTAGAAAGATATGCATTGTCTTTATCATTTTCTAACTTTTCTTTTAATTTCCCTTTGATTGCATCAATATGATCATAGACACCTTCTAAAGTAGAATATTCTTTCAATAGTTTAACGGCTGTTTTTTCACCAACACCGGCAACTCCTGGAATATTGTCACTGGCATCTCCCATTAACCCTTTCAAATCAATAATTTGACTCGGCGTTAATTCATAAGTTTCCAACAATGCTTCTTGATCCATTTCCGCCATTTCTGTTAATCCTTTTTTCATCAACAACACATGGGTAGTCGAATCAATTAATTGAAGTAAATCACGATCACTAGATAGGATAGTAGTCATCATTTCTGGAGTTTGTTTAGCCATACTCCCAATAATGTCATCGGCTTCATATCCTTGCACTTCATAACGTTGGATACCCACCGCATCTAAGTATTCACGAACAATTGGAAATTGAACAATTAATTCTTCATCCAAAGGTTTTCTTGTTCCCTTATATGCCGCATATTGTTCTTTTCTAAAAGTTTGGGAATCTTTATCCCAAGCTACTAATACGTAATCTGGTTGAATAATATCCAATGCTTTATTGACCATGTTGATAAACCCATAGACTGCATTGGTAGGAATCCCATTACTTGTAGCCATTTTACGTGTATATAATGTTGCATAATATGCCCGGAATAATACCGAGTTTCCATCTATCAATAACAATTTTTTCATGTATTTCACCTGTTTTCTACTCCGTTCATTCTACCATATAAAAAGGAAACAAGCATTCCCTCATTTCCCCATTGGTCGTAATCGTCGGACACGTTTTTTTATTGTTGTATTTCCTTGTTGAACATCTATATTTTCATTGGCCTCCATATACCTAGATAAATAATGATATCCGATAATAGCTACGCTATGAAAAAGAAGTGTTGCCAGTTCTACATGAATAAACCAAGAAATAAACCCAACATGGATTTTTCCAAATAATTTATAAGTCATAAATGGAATCCAATCATATAAATAGATTGAAACAATCGCTAGCCCATATAACCATCGAAAATCATCTTCCAATTGTTGGTAAATCCAACCATTAGCTAGTGTCAATAATGGAAATAAAATAAAGCTGGTTGGAAAAGAAGAGACAAAGAAGAAATCAAATAGAATTCCACATAATGCCCCTGCTAATAATCGATCCATCCATTCTAAACGTGCAGTCCAAATCAACAATCCCATCAAACACAAATGTGAAATAAAGGACATTGATCGAAAAGTAAAATCAACTGGAAAGGCATACGCAAAGAATGTATCAAACAATGCCATAATCACCATCAAGAAAATGTAGCGTGTTTTAAACATTAGTTATCCTCGCTTCCCACTACCAGACAGTATGTAAAGCTTTGAATATTTGAAACAGGACGAACATAGACTGTTGAGATAATAGAGTTATCATCTTGTTCTATTTCCGTTACTGTTCCAACAAGGATTCCAGAAGGATAATTTCCACCCATTCCACTGGTTGCTACAGATTGTCCATTCGTAATATTGTTTTCATTGTTGTAAAGAACCATCCGATATTCATTCCGTTCGACATCGTAGGATTGAATCACACCTTCAATTGTTTTTCCATCATCTAAGGACATCTTTACTGCTATATCATTTTCGATTCCTTCGCTTGTTAATAACTCAACTGTACTTGTGGTTGTTTGGACATCTGTTACTAGCCCAACTGCTCCCTCACTTGTTTGTACCAACATATTTTCTTGCACTTTGTGGACACTTCCTGCAGAAATCGTAACTGTTTGATTCCATGTTTCTGGAGAACGGCGAATAACACGTGCACTGATTGTTTTCGTCTTTTTTCCTTCCCCTTTAATATCCAACAATTTTTCTAATTCCATAGTTTTGTTTTGTTCATCTTCATACATTGTTTTATAACTACGTTGTTGAGCCAATTGTTCGTTTAAGAATTGATTGTCATCGTATTGGTGCCAAAGATTCGCCACATCCGAAAACATACTTCCTACTGATTCTAACGGATACTCAAAAAGACCATACTGAATGTATGTCCATGCGCTGTATCCTAAATTTGAAAGTGCATTTTGTCTTAATCCCATCATTACACATCCAAGGACAAGAATGACGCTAATCAAAGACATAAGCACTTTTTGAAGTCTTGTAAATCTTTGCATAATCGTATTTATTATACAAAGAAACACCTTGTCTTTCAATCTAGAGATTGACTCTGAGAAAAGGAGAAGTATTGATTTCGCCCTACAATTATATGGTCTATCATTTTTATCCCCATAGTATCGGCAACCTTTTTAATTTGTTGGGTACAGGAGATATCTGCTTGAGAAGGAGCCACAATACCAGAAGGATGATTGTGCACCAATAAAATGCTATAAGCGCTTTCCAAGAAAGCTTGTCGAAAAATATCACGAGGATGAACGCAGCTTTCTGTTAATGTTCCTACGAATAAAGTTTGATGCGATAGAATTTTTCCTTTTGAATCAAGATAAACCACAATGAAATGCTCTTGTTTTAAATAACCATATTCCATTTGAAACCAACGAACTACATCTTTGGGATTGGTAATAACCATTTGATACGATTGCGCACGTAACGCTCGTTTCGATAATTCAATACCAGCTAGCAGTTGTAAAGCTTTGACTTCTTTAATTCCATCAATTTCCATTAATTCAGATACATGTAAATCAAACAAACGAGTTAAATCTTGTGAACATTCCAAAACCGACTGTGCCAAATCAAATACGGAATGTTTTTTATTTCCACTTTGTAGCAGTATTGCCACTAGTTCTAAATCTGTTAAGGTGGATAGTCCAAAACGTATTGCCTTTTCTCTTGGACGCTTTTCTAAATCCATATCTTTTATCTTCATATAACCTACTACGATGAAAACTTAAAAAAGTGACTAATTTTATTTCTTTACAAGTATCATTTTTTTTGTTAATATTATTGAGCACATCATATGGCGGTTGTGGTGAAGTTGGTTAACACAACGGATTGTGGCTCCGTCATTCGCCCGTTCGAGTCGGGTCAGCCGCCCCATTTAAAAAAGTACCATCAGGATAAACTGATGGTTTTTTTGTATATGCTATAATGAAAACATGAAAAAACAACTATTTATATTTACTTTGGTTCTAGCTTTAAGCGCCTGTCAAAGCCAACCAATCGAACCAACAAATGATGCAAAACCAGCATGTGATCCAACTGAAGAATGTCAAACAAGTTCTAACCAAGATTACACAAAGAACTTTACAGAAATCTCTATGGACCAAGCTTTAGATTTATTCAAAAATGGAGAAAGTGGGATTGTATTTTTTGGATTTAAAGATTGTCCGTGGTGTAAAGAAGCAGCCCCTATCCTAGAGAAAGTCGCAAAAGAACAAGACAAAGAAATCTATTATGTCAAAACACGAAGCGATGAAGATCATGAATTATTGTATGATGATTCACAACGCGAAGAATTATCTCAATACATTGGACAATGGATGGATGAAAACGAAGACGAAGAGAATAAACTTTGGTTATATGTTCCACTTGTCATTCATATAAAAAATGGAACCGCTACTGGTGGTCATGAAGGGACAATCGAAGGGCATGACGCAAAAGAGCGTAAAATGAATGAAGAAGAAAAAGAAGAATTAATGGAAATTTATTCAGATTTAATCCAATAAACAAAAGAAAGAGGATGCCTAGCATCCTCTATTTTTTATGATGGCGGTCCAGATGGGACTCGAACCCACGATCTCCT
>CADBTK010000159.1 GCA_902797585.1 Erysipelothrix rhusiopathiae | reverse complement strand
GGTGGTGTGGCCGGAGGAGCCAGTGCTGCCGCTCGTTTACGACGTTTAGATGAAACCAGTGAAATCATAGTATTCGAACGTGGAGGATATATTAGTTTTGCTAACTGCGGACTTCCTTATTATGTAGGAGATGTCATCAAAGAAAGAGAAGCTCTTTTACTTCAAACACCAGAAGCGATGAAAGAAAAATTTAATATTGATGTTCGTATCCATAGCGAAGTGATTTCTATTAATCGCGATAAACAAGAAGTCATGGTTCAAGTTGAAGGTAGAACTTACCAAGAAAGTTATGATGAATTAATTCTTGCTACTGGATCTAGTCCATTAAAACCTGCCATTGAAGGCATTGATTCTAAAGGAATTCATGTACTATGGAATATCGATGATGTCGATACCATTCGTACTTTAGTCGATCAAGAAAAACCAAAAAGTGCTGCTGTTATTGGTGGAGGATTTATTGGTTTAGAAATGGCGGAAAACTTACATGCTAGAGACATTCAAGTCTCTATTGTCGAAGCCCAAGATCAAGTTATGGCGCCTATCGATAAAGAAATGGCAAACTTACTTCATGAAAATATCGATATGAATGGAGTGAACCTCTATCTCAATAATGGTGTGCAATCTTTTTCCAACGTAGACAATCAAGTACAAATTACTCTTCAAGACGGACAAAGACTACTCGTAGATTTAGTTATTTTATCAATTGGTGTTCGTCCCAATTCAAACCTTGCCAAAGAATGTGGGCTAGAAATCAACCAACGTTCAGGAATTGTAGTTGATAAGACGCTACGAACTAGCGACCCTCACATTTGGGCTGTTGGAGATGTGATTGAAGTTGATCATTTTATCACTAAAGAAAAGACCATGATTCCTTTAGCTGGACCGGCTAATAAACAAGGAAGAATGGTTGCCGATAATATTTATGGAGCCAATAAAGAGTACAAAGGAAGTATGGGTACTAGTGTAGCCAAAGTTTTTGACTTGACTGTGGCTGCTACTGGACTTAATGAAAAAACATTAAAAGCACAAGGACTAGAAAAGAATAAAGATTATTATTCCATTCTTATCAGCCAAAAATCACATGCTGGATACTATCCATTAGCTACTCCTATGTTTTTAAAATTACTCTTTAATGCACAAAAAGAAATCTTAGGAGCTCAAATTGTAGGACAAGACAATGTGGATAAACGTATTGATACTATTGCCACTACAATTTCTAATGGCGGAAATATCGATACACTACAAGAATTAGAACTAGCCTATGCCCCACCTTATTCCAGTGCCAAAGACCCAGTCAATATGTTGGGATTTGTAGCCGAAAATATACTAAGTGGGAAAGTGAAATTTACTTCTTATAATGAATTAGAAGGAAAAGTTATCTTAGATGTTACCGAAGAAAGTGAACGGTTAGTCTTTGCGATTGAACATTCTCTTCACATTCCTTTAGGACAATTACGAAATCGTTTAGGCGAATTAAATGAATATAAAGATCAAGAGATTGTGATTTACTGTGCCATTGGTGTGCGCTCTTATAATGCAGCACGAATCTTAATGGGACATGGCTTTACAAAAGTCAGTGTATTGGAAGGAGGAAGTAGTTTCTACAAATCTATGATGCATAAACCAACCATTCATACAAACCAAGACATTCCATCTAACAATTGCGGATGCGATACCAAAGACATTCAAATTTTAGACTGTTGCGGCTTACAATGCCCTGGTCCAATTATGAAAGTCAACGAAACACTAAAAGAAATGAAACCAGGAGAAACATTAAAAGTATCTGCTACCGATATGGGATTTGCCCGTGATGTAGAAAATTGGTGTGCTCGTACAGGGAATACTTTTATTTCTAAAGAAAGAGATGGAAAACAAAACATCGTGACCATTCAAAAAGGAAACAATGAAACAAAAGAAAAAGAAACGCTCACTTCCCTTCCACAAGGAAAAACCATCATTGTCTTTGATGGAGATATGGATAAGGCCATGGCTAGCTTTATTATTGCCAATGGTGCTGCCGCTATGGGGCGACCAGTCACGATGTTCTTTACATTCTGGGGATTAAATATCTTACGTAAAAAAGAAAAAGTCAAAGTAAAGAAATCTTTCATCGAATCCATGTTTGGTAAGATGATGCCTAGAGGAGTGGATCAATTAAAATTATCCAACATGAATATGATGGGAATGGGATCAAAAATGATGAAATATGTCATGAAGTCCAAAAATGTAGCGAGTCTTGATCAATTGATTGAAGATGCCAAAAGAAATGGTGTTAAACTAGTTGCTTGTACCATGAGCATGGATGTTATGGGTATTAAAGAAGAAGAACTCATTGATGGTGTTGAACTAGCTGGAGTAGCAAGTTATCTAGCCGATGCAGAAAACTCCAATGTAAACTTATTTATTTAAATCATATTAATGTTAGCAGGATGTAATTTGTACTAGACATTACAATAGTACATCCCTAGATTTATACAAATTTAAGAAAGTTCTTAATAAAAATTTTAAAAAGCTCTTTTTATAAATAATAACTACTAATGATATACTTATTTATATTGAGGAGGTTTATTAATATGGGATTCAAATATAGAAATCCTTCTGTAAAAATCGGCGGAGTAAGAATACGAAAAAATAAAAGAGGAATTAGCGTATCATCGAAAACTTTACTAGGAGGAACAAAAACATATAATTCAGCCACTGGAAAAACTACCAAAACTTATAAAACAGGAATAAAAGGATTATCCTATCAAACCGTATCAGGTGGCAACACAAGCAAAAAATATGCACCAAACTACTCTAACGCAATACAGTTAAATGATTCACCATTAAAAAACTTCCTAATTACATTTTTTGTCGGATGGTTAGGAGTCCAAAAGTTTAGACAACATAGATTCGGGCTCGGATTACTTTACTTATTTACTGCTGGGATTTTTGGATTTGGATGGTTATACGATGTAATCATTGCTTTTATAAAACTATTGAATGATAACAACGCACAAAACAAGGCTCTATAAGGAGCCTTTTTTACTTGCGAAAAAAACAGGTTATAATGATTTTAAAGAAAGAGGTCTAATATGAAATTACATTATAAAGGAAAGTTCAAAGATGAAAGTGTTTTAACATCTTTAGGCACACTTCATCCTAATTCCACAATGTTTCGTGAACCTGAATATAAAACATTTACTGTTATCATCAGCATTGCCAGTATCATCTTATTTGTAATTCTTATATTCATTACATTTATACTCACCAATGTTGATCTTTTAAAGTTGGGAGCGCCCTTATTTTTAGGAAGTGTGTTAGCTATGCTATCCGCTATTCCTCATGAGTTTTTACATGCGATTTGTTTCAAAGAAGACGTATATCTTTTCCAAGATCTAGCTAAAGGTGTTCTTTTTGTATATTCTCCAGAGATTATGAATAAGAGACGATTTATCTTTATGTCTTTATTACCCAATATTATCTTTGGTTTTATCCCTTATATCATCTTCCTCATTCGTCCAGACTTATTCTTCTTTGGTGTTTTTGGTTCTTTATGTATCAGTATGGGAATGGGAGATTATATCAATGTGTTTAATGCTCTTACACAAGTTCCAAAAGGAAGAAAAGTTTTTATGTATGGAACTCATTCTTATTGGATGTAAAAAGACCCTGATGGGTCTTTTCTTTTTCGCACAAAAAAAGGAAGAATTATTTCTTCCTTGGTAAATTCAATTCAAATTTAGGATATTTCCCAGTACGAATCTTTGTCAAATCGTTTCTTAATCCTACAATAGCAATCGCTAATAGAATCAAAGCATATATTTTTGATTCCATACCTTCTGTAAAGAATGTAGCTAGAAAACCAATAATTGGAACTGTTAATTGCCCCAACGGTAGATAATGTGCAACAAATACCACAAAGGCTCCAATTAAGATTCCTGTCACTCCCCAGAAAAAGGAAATCATTACCCAAGCAGCCATAATCACAACAATCGCATTGGTTTCTTTTGTCTTTGTCCAATATGGATATAGATGCCCCAATACAACTCCAATCGCACCAATCATAACACCTACATTTTTAAGTGTTAATGATGTAGACCAACGAATGAATGCAAGAACAATCACTGTTTTTAATACATCGATGACAATGGCGTATTTCTCATCTTTACCCATTGCCTTTACTACAGCTTTTCCATTAATGTTTCCAAAGGAATAACCAAGTAATAAACTAAATAATCGTAATATCCAAGTCATGGTACTATTTTCCCACTTCTTATCAAATAAATCAAATCTTTCCTAAGACTCTTATAAAAAAGCCCCTTTAGGGCTCTTTCTATTCTTCTCCTTTTAATCTCTTTTTAATCTTATCAAATTCAGAAGAGATATTGGCACGATATTCCTCAATTTTGTGTTTGTATTCATCCGTACGAGATTCTCGTAATTTTTCCCGTGCTTGTCGTTCCATTTCTTCATGTAATAATTCTGCCTCATGAACTTCGTGTGCCACAACGGCTGCATCGAAGCGAATGATTTCACAATCAAATTTGTTTAATCTATTATCCAAAGCCGACTCATCATCTTCATCGACTAAAGCAATTAAAGCTAGGTCTCCATCTACAAGTTTATAGGCAACCACTTCAATCATTGCCACACTATCCATTGTATCCATTGAACCTAACAATCCTCCAGCCATCGCTCCATAAGATCCCATCAACAATACACCAATCGGCCCTCCAAGAACTCCTAACATTCCTCCTAACAATCCACCAATGGCAGCTGTTGAACCTGTTTTAATTCCTGAATCTTTACTGTCTTTAATAGAAATAGCTTGGCCTTCTCTTTTGATCAAAGCCATTTCAAGAATCGTATAGTGCTTCGTTACAACTTCCTCTTTTAATTGTGCTATCATTTGAAGCCCATCGGCTTCATTTTTAAATAAAACCGCCAATACATTTTGCATAGCTTTGTCCTCCTATCTAAGGTATGAATCCTTCTACTTAAATTGTACTCCTCTATTTCTTGTTTCCAATAAGTAAAGTCAAAAAAAGCGAAGAAAACTTCGCTAAATTCTTTTAATCACTTTGATGGAATGGGCAATAATTTTAATAGGCCCTACTCGCAATTTAATTCCTTCCTCTTTTTCTTTAACAGAAAGTTTACGGATTTCTAAATCATCCATTAATAATTCAAAAGAAAACTTTGTGACCCCTTTACATTGAATCTCTAAACCATTACTTTCCTTCAATAAAGATAAAGAAACTTTTTCATCTTTATGTTTCAACGATTCCAACATACTATATGTCCAATCGTTTTCTTGCAAATACATTTGAATTTGGTCAATGTCTTTTAAAATGGTAAGTTCTGGCAATTGTTTTAATTGCGCTACCGGTTTCATTTGCATAACTTCACCTCATATCTAGTTCAATTATACGATTTTTTTAGGCTTTTTTCGTGAAAAAAAAGAGAGTTTTGTTTATAATGTTATAGAATTATTTTTGGAAAGGGGTTTGTATTATGAAATCTTTCATGAAAGAATTTAAAGAATTCGCGATTCAAGGAAATGTCATGGATATGGCAGTTGGTGTTATCATCGCCGGTGCATTCTCTGGAATCATCGGAAGTTTGGTAACAGATATCTTTATGCCAATCATCGGTGTTATTACTGGAGGAATTGACTTTTCTAGTTTGGCTATCAACGTTGGAGAAGCCCACATTACTTATGGAAACTTCATCAACGCTGTCATTAACTTCTTGATGATTGCTTTATGTATCTTCATCATGGTTAAAGCCATCAACAAAACTAAAAAACCTGCTCCAGAAGAGGCTCCAGAAAAAGATCCTCAATTGGCAGTATTAGAAGAAATTCGCGACGCTTTAAACAAAAAATAAGAAATCAGTTCAAACGAACTGATTTTTTATTTACGCACATAAGCACGTATGATTCCTATTTGTTTATTTGTTGGATTGACAATCTTATACCCATGGACACTGGCAGGGACAATCATCGTTTCGGCATAATGAAGAGTAAATGGTTCAAAGGATCCATCCAAACTAACAATTTGACATTCTTGTCCTTCCACTAGATTCATCATATTAACATTTTCATCATTCTCAATTTGAACTTCATCTTGTATCCAATAACGTCGGGTTTCAATAAATTCTAATTCATGCAATCCTGTATGTTCTTCTATATAGTGTTCATTGTCTTCTATCGTATACACCGCATTGATTAAGTTTTCTTTTACCCATGGTGTTACTCTATCCCATTGTACATTCTTCTTTCCATGTTCTAAGTGAACAGGTCGAGGTTTTCCATCCAACCCAACACGATCCCAATCCCACAACTTAAAAGTAAAATTAAATGGAGTAGCACTAATTTCTAATATCATAGAATTCGACCCAGAACAATGAATGGTTCCCGCTGGAATCAAGAAATGATCATGTTTTTTTGCCGGAAATTCATTGACATATTTTGAGGCATCAAAACTTTGTAGTCCTTGATTGGCTTTTTCTAAATCTTCAAACATTTGATCGGGATCTATATTTTCTTTCACCCCTAAAAAGACTGTTCCATCTTCTTTGGCATCTAAAATATAGTAACTTTCATCTTGGGTATAGGCCATTCCAAATTGACGATGAATATATTCGGTTAATGGGTGAACTTGCAAAGATAAATTTTGTCCTCCCATTGTATCCAAAAAGTCAAATCGAATAGGAAACTCTGCTCCAAATCGAGCATAGACATAAGATCCTAATAATTGTTTCGGTTGATATAAAACTAAGTCCATACAAGGGATTTCAATATAATCATTTTCAAAATCAAGATAGAGAGAGTTTTCTTCTGGTACCCCATCAAAACTCCATGCATAATTCTCAACATCTTTATCTAGATTACAAACTTCTTTCATCCATTGACCACCCCATACTCCTGGATCAAAATATGGAACCATTCGAAATGGACCTTTGGCAATTTGTTTCAATCCTAATCGAATCGCTTGTCCTTCTACCATCTTTGGTTGTCCTTGAATATTGGTATCAATGAAATAATCCACATCTTCAAAACAAGTCATTTTATGTTTATCGGCAATTCGCCATTCTACATAATATCCTCGTTTAATCTTTTTTAAACTATCTTCATCATAGTT
>CADBTK010000158.1 GCA_902797585.1 Erysipelothrix rhusiopathiae | reverse complement strand
TCCTCCACGTTCGAATACTATGATTTCACTGGTTTCATCTAAACGTCGTAAACGAGCGGCAGCACTGGCTCCTCCGGCCACACCACCAACGATAATTATTTTTTTTGACATAAGTGAATTCTCCTTTAATCTAAGTATAACTCTTACTTTATTAAAAATATCACAAATGAGTTATTTATCTGTGTGACATAGTCACATAAAGAACATAGGAAATAAGATTGAACGTGTTATAATAACTCTGTTTATAGGAGGAAAGCTATGATCGCATTTGTACAAGGAACTGTCCGGATGATTCGTAATGAAACAATCGTTTTGGATGTGCAAGGAGTGGGATATGAAGTTTATATGAGTAACCCATATGCACAAAAATTAGGAGAAGATCTTTTCTTATATACGTATCAGCACGTTCGGGAAGATGCGATTTTACTTTTCGGATTTGTGAAAGAAGAGGATTATGAAGTCTTCATGCGTTTAATTAACGTTAAAGGAGTAGGGCCTAAAACAGCCTTGAATATGTTAGGGGCTATGCCAGGAAGTCAAATGATTGAAGCCATTGAAAATGATGACATTGCTCGTTTGAAATCATTACCAGGAATTGGAGCAAAAACGGCGGGTCAAATCGTCTTGGATTTAAAAGGAAAATTTGTTTCTGTTGCCGATCAAGATGTACAGACAAATAACCCAGTTTGGGATGAAACGCAAGAAGCTTTAATCTCATTAGGATATAAAGTGAATCAATTAACTGGTGTGAAAAAAGAATTAGCCAATAACACCGAATTGACAACAGCACAAATGATCCAACATGCATTACGCTTGTTGGCGAAATAGAAATGAGGAAAGAAATTGGAAGAAAGAACTATGGATGCCGGTTTACAAGAGTCTGATTCTTATGAAGCTAGTCTGCGCCCGGCTTCATTAAGTGAATATGTAGGACAAACCGATTTAAAAGAAAACTTACGTGTTTTTATCCATGCGGCCCAAGCACGTAACGAGGCTTTGGACCATGTCCTTTTATATGGGCCTCCAGGACTAGGGAAAACAACATTAGCTTATATTGTAGCTAATGAAATGCATGGAAACTTAAAGACCACTTCTGGGCCTTCCATTGAAAAAAGTGGGGATTTAGCTGCTGTTTTAAGTACGCTAGAACCAGGAGATGTACTCTTTATTGATGAGATTCACCGTCTACCTAAACAAGTAGAAGAAGTATTGTATCCAGCGATGGAAGACTATTGTCTAGATATTATGGTAGGAAAAGATAGTGCTACTACGCATAGTATTCGCCTAGATTTGCCACCCTTTACTTTAGTAGGGGCAACTACACGAGCAGGGGATTTAAGTTCACCATTACGAGATCGTTTTGGAATTGTATCTCAATTGGAATATTACAACCTAGAAGAACTTTCTCAAATTGTGGCACGTACTGGACGTGTGATGGATACAGAAATCCATGAAGATGCGGTACGAGAAATAGCTCTTAGAAGTCGTGGAACACCGCGTATTGCCAATCGTTTATTTAGACGAGTGCGTGACTTTGCCCAAGTATATAACGAAGGAGTTATTGACCTAGAACAAGCGCAAGGTGCATTAGATCGATTACGTGTGGACTCACTAGGGTTAGATAATGTAGACCACAAATATTTACGTGGTATTATTGAACGCTTTAAAGGAGGGCCGGTTGGACTAGAGGCTATAGCTTCTAGTATTGGAGAAGAGCCTTCTACTATTGAAGATGTCTATGAACCATACTTACTTCAAATTGGGTTTATTAACCGTACTCCTCGTGGTCGAATTGCCACACATAAAGCATATGAACATTTAAAAATTCAATACCAACAAGATTTATTTGATTGAAAAAGTCCCTATCTGATAGGGACTTTTATTCTTGGATTTGTTCTAAAATTTGTAGGGAAGAGCTTGTTCCAATTCGCGTAGCACCTGCTTCTAACATAGCTTTACAAGTCGGCCAATCACGAATGCCTCCGCTAGCTTTTACTTTCACGTTCTCTCCAGAGTATTGGACCATTAATTTTACATCTTCTACTGTAGCTCCACCAGTTCCAAAGCCTGTACTTGTCTTGATAAAGTCGGGTTGAACGATCGATGCGATTTTAGAACATTCAATAATTTCTTCTTTTGTTAGATAACAAGTTTCAAAGATGACTTTGATATGTTTATTTTGTTGGTGAGCGATATCGGTTAGTATTTGCATTTCGTTTTGGACATAATCCCAATCGTGCATTTT
>CADBTK010000157.1 GCA_902797585.1 Erysipelothrix rhusiopathiae | reverse complement strand
GCTTTATGACGTTGCTCTGCCGACAATCAATGAGCATATCAAAACAATCTATGCTGACAGCGAATTAGAGGAGTCGGCAACTATTCGGAAATTCCGAATAGTTCAAACGGAGGGCAATCGCCAGGTTCAGAGAGAAACAAATCATTACAACCTGCAGATGATTATTGCTGTTGGATTTAAAGTGAATAATGAAAGAGCAGTACAGTTTCGTAAATGGGCAAACGGTATTGTGAAGGACTACACCATTAAAGGTTGGGTTATGGATGATGAGCGTCTGAAACGAGGCACTTATCTGACAGATAAATATTTTGATGAACAGCTTGAACGCATCAGAGAAATTCGTGCAAGCGAAAGAAAGTTTTATCAGAAAATTACAGATATCTATGCTACGGCAATTGATTATGACAAAACTTCCTCAACAACGAAAAGGTTCTATGCAACAGTTCAGAACAAAATGCATTTTGCAGTTCACGGTCATACTGCTGCTGAATTGATTGTAGATCGTGCCGATCACCAAAAGGAGCATATGGGACTTACCACCTGGGCAGATGCTCCGAACGGCAAGATTAAGAAAAGTGATGTGACGATTGCAAAAAATTATTTGAGCGAAAACGAATTGCATCAACTGAACCGTATGGTAACTGCATATCTGGATTTTGCCGAAAACATGACCTTAAGGCATATTCCTCTTACTATGGAGGACTGGGAAAAGCGTTTGAACGGTTTTATTGAAATGTTTGATTATGGTATTTTACAGGACGCAGGAAAGGTTTCCGCTGAAATAGCAAAACTCCATGCAGAAACGGAGTTTGAGAAATATCGCATCATTCAGGACAGATTGTTTATGTCTGATTATGACAGATACTTGCTTGAGCTGGAAGAGAAAATGAAGGAAGAATAAAAGGGAAACTTGTATTTGATGAGGTGTAATATGGCTTCAAGTAAAGTATATTTGGATTTTATATTAGAACAATTATCTGAATTGGAAGAAATATCGTATAGAGCAATGATGGGAGAATATATCCTATACTATCGTGACAAAATTGTTGGTGGTATATACGATGATAGACTACTCGTAAAGCCAGTTAAATCTGCTGTTTTTCTTATGCCGGATGCAACTTATGAATTGCCATATGAAGGAGCAAAAGAAATGCTGTTGGTTGATGACGTTGATAATAAGGAGTTTTTATCTAAACTGTTTGATGCAATGTATAATGAACTCCCGGCTCCGAAGAAAAAGAAGTAAGCCAATTTGAAATTAGCGAGGTAAAAGAGAAGGTGTAAAATACTTTGTTTCTATTCTACAAAAATTATATAAAGAAGCGGTGGCATTTCCTTTGTGATTAATCGGTTGTTTATACAAAGTAGATAAGTTAGGAATTCTTTTCTCTGTTTTTGTATAAGTTTGGAAATAAGGTATAATTATCCCTATATTTAAAAATGAGAGAAAGTTGGGAAGAGAATGAATAAACAGAGTCAAGAGTTAAAAAAGAATATGGGTGTTTTTTCTGCCGTTTCTATAGTAGTAGGTTGCGTGATTGGAGCAGGAGTATTCTTTAAACCATATGCAATTTATCAGGCAACCGGTGGTGCGCCAGGATTAGGATTATTAGCTTGGGTACTAGGAGGACTGATGAGTCTTTTTGGAGCTTTAACCTTTGCGGAAATTGCAGTCATGATTCCTCGTACAGGAGGAATGGTGACTTATCTTGGTCAAGTCTATAATAAAACACTGGGCTTTCTTGCTGGTTGGATGCAAGTGGTAATTTTTTATCCAGCATATTTAGCGGGATATGGCGTAAAAGTTGGTACTGAATTATCTTCCTTATTAGGGCATGATATTTCTACACCAGTAGGATTATTGATTATTTCTGCAATTGTTCTTTTGAATATCAAAGGTTCTTCAGCTGCTAGTAAGTTTCAAGTGCTTTCGACAGCTTGTAAATTGATGCCCTTGTTTTTGATAACAGTGGTAGGGTTTCTATTTGGACATAGTACGGCAGGAGTGTTTACTCCATTCATTGGACAAGATTACTCAATTGGAGCTACTTTATCAACTACTTTATTAGCTGTCTTATTTGCCTTTGAAGGATGGACCAATGTAGGAGCTATTGCTGGAGAAATGAAAAATCCGGCCAAAGATCTACCAAAAGCTATTGTTGGTGGTGTCAGTATTATTATGGCCATCTATTTATTGATTAATATGGCTTATTTACGTGTCATTCCAGCAAGTGAATTAATGAATATTCCTTCACCAGCGGCAGCTGTAGCTAGTCAATTGTTTGGAAACGCTGGGGGATTGATTATTGCGATTGGAATTATTATTTCTGTAATTGGAGCAGGGAATGGATTCTTATTGTCGGGGTCTCGCGTTGCTTATTATTTGGCTAGTGAAAAGATGTTGCCATACTCTGATAAATTGAGTGCTTTAAATGAGCAACAAGTTCCTGCAAACTCTATTGTCTTAGTTGGGACCATTGCTGCTTTTTATTCTTTGATTGGACAATTTGATTTATTAACGGATATTGGAACTTTCTCGTGTTGGATTTTCTATACATTAACTTTCTATTGCGTGATTCGTTTGCGTAAAACACAACCGGAAGTAGAAAGAAAATATAAAGTACCTTTCTATCCAATTGTTCCAATCATTGCGATTGCCTCTGGTGCTTTTGTAGTATTAAGTCAATTGTTTTTGTCCGGAACCAGTGGTCGAATCATGGCATTAATTAGTGTAGGGATTACTTTGTTGGGGTTACCGATGTATCGATTTGTTCAATCAAAACAATAATGAATATTTATAAGCTGAGAAACATTTTGAAGATTTCTTCATTTCTCAGTTTTTTTAAAAAAATTGTAAGCACTTACTTAAATTCCGTTCTTGAACCCATTAAAAAGATTTGATAGTATTTCTTGGTATTGCATGTTTAGGAGATATTTATGTTAACAAAACAAGACTATGAATCCGAGTATAGGAATCATCAGGATATGAGAGAAAATGTTAAAAAAGATCCAAACCGACTTCACTATCATATTGTTCCACCCACTGGTTGGTTGAATGATCCAAATGGATTATGCCAAATCAATGGAGTAAATCATATTTATTTTCAATACACTCCATATAGTACGGGTTGGGGAACAAAAATTTGGGGTCATTATACAACGAAAGATTGGATTACTTTTCAAGAAGAAGAACCTTTTTTATTTCCAGACCAAAAAGAAGACCGACATGGAGTTTATAGTGGCTCTGCCTTTATAAAAGATGGGCGTATCCATTATTTTTATACAGGAAATGTGAACTTGGAAGGACAACAATATAATAATGTGACCAATGGCCGTGAACAAAATACGATTCACTTTACAAGCCAAGATGGAATGAATCATTCCAAGAAGCAATTGGTGATGACAAATGAAGATTACCCAGAAGATATGACCAAACATGTACGTGATCCAAAAATCTTTGAATATAATGGACAGATGTACATGATTATGGGAGCTAGAAATTTAGATGATGAAGGATGTGCCTTATTATTTAAATCAAAGGATTTAGAGAATTGGCAATACTATAGTCGTATTGAATCTGATCAATTAAATGGATTTATGTGGGAGTGTCCTGATTTATTTGAATTAGAAGGACAAAACTTTTTAGTCATTAGTACCCAAGGGGGAACAACGGATGAAAACCGTTATGATGATATCTTTCATAATGGATATTATCCTGTGCAAATGGATATTGAAAATAAAGAATTTCAATTGGGACAGTTTCAATATTTAGATTATGGATCGGATTTCTATGCGGCTCAATCGTTTGAAGATGAAAAGGGACGTCGTATTATTTTAGGATGGATGGGAGTTCCTTTGGCTGATTTTAATAATGATGCCACTGTTGCGTATGATTGGATTCATGCGATGTCATTACCACGCGAATTAAAAATGAAAGATGGAGCGTTAATTCAACAACCGATAGAAGAGATTCATCAATTACGATTGGATCATCAACAAGCTTTGATCCAACAACAATCCTCATTTAAAACAAATGATCATTGTTTCCAATGGGATATACAATTTGAACAATCGGCTAGTGATTTTGTTTGTCAATTGCGTGAAGATGTATTTTTAAAATATCAAGATGGAAATGTCTTGTTGGAACTAAATGAATCGGGAGCGAAACGAGAAACAAAATCGATGCCTGTTGAAGATTTAAAAGACATTAGCATTTATTCAGATACCTCCTCGTTAGAAATCTTTGTAAATCAAGGGATGAAAGTTATGACGAGTCGTGTTTATAGTAAACATGATCCATATTCTGTATCAATTCAAACGCAAAGTAATGGAAAAATGGACTTTTATCCAATGGGGAAATATGAATTTCTATTCAAGGGTACAGAGTAATCTGTATCCTTTTTATGTGCTAAGATAGGAGTATGAAACAAGTACGTATAACAATTGTTAAAAAAGTAGAACATAAAGACTTAATAGAACAATTTGAAAATCCAATCGAACATGCCTGTTGTCATGAGGTAGGACAAGTGTATGTCTCAAAAGAGGCAGAAAAACCGGAAGGGTTTTGTTCCAGTGCTTGGATGAATTTGTATCCTTTTGTCTTTTCTTTAGCCAATGGAGCTAGGGATATATACCAAGGTTGGATGAAAGATGCAAAGAGTGCCATGATTAGTTGTAATGATGGATTTCGTCCAGTGAGCTTTTTATTAGAAGTGATGGATGAGGAAGATTGATGAGACTATTTTTATTTTGGATTATCCAAATGAGTTGGGGTATGGTACAAACGTTGTTAGGTTTTATTTTGTATTGTTTCAACTATAAGAAGGAACATGTGTTTTACCATGGAGCTATTGTAACTCATTGGGATTTATATTCTGGTTTATCCTTGGGGCCATTTATCTTTATTCATAAAGAACCAGGGGTAGCGCCTCGATATCGTTTTCTTTATAGTTCACAAGATATGTATCATCGCTTATTGGTGCATGAATACGGACATTGTATCCAAAGTCTTCTACTAGGGCCTTTGTATTTGATATTGATTGGAATTCCTTCATTTGTATGGGCCAATGTTGGTTACTTTTC
>CADBTK010000156.1 GCA_902797585.1 Erysipelothrix rhusiopathiae | reverse complement strand
TTTTATTCAAGATATGGTAACCGATCATCAAGCGTTGCCAAAATATACGATGTATCATGATTTAGATCAAATGAAAAAGAAAGCTTCTTTTCAAACCTTTCATGAATTTTTATCCTTTGATCATCCCATTACATCCAATATCTTTCCTTTAGAAAGAGCAACTTCTTCTTTATTTGAACAACTTCAGGCGATTGATGCGCAAAAAGTTTATTTTGCGGTCAGTGAGGAAGTACAAAATAAAATTCAAATATTGGAAGATCAATTGGATTTTCAATATTCTTTTATAGAACCTGATTTTTATGAAGGATTCCAAACCCAAGACTTTGCGGTTGTGACTGAAAAAGAACTATTGGTAAAATCCGAAGTTCGTGCTCGTTATAAAACAACTTTCCAACAAGCCCAAGTATTGGAATCGGTCTTGGAATTAGAAAAAGGGGATTATGTTGTTCATGAAGAAAATGGAATTGGACAATATGTCGGAATTGATACCCGTGAAAATAATGGACAGATTCAAGATTACCTTTTGATTTTGTATGCAGGAAATGCACAATTACGCGTTCCTTTGTCACAATTTCAATTAGTACGTAAATATTCTTCCAAAGAAGGAGCCAGTGTAAGACTAAGTTCCATGGATGGAAAAGCATGGAAGAAAACAAAAGAAAAAGTAAATCAAGAAGTGCAAGAAGTAGCCGATCGTTTAGTAGAATTGTATGCCGATCGTTCCAAACACATTGGATTTGCCTTTTCTAAAGATGACCAAGAACAATTGGCATTTGAACAAGCGTTTGAATATAACCCAACACCGGATCAAATACTTGCGTGTCAACAAATAAAAGCAGAGATGGAAAAAGATAAACCAATGGATCACTTATTGTGTGGAGATGTTGGTTTTGGGAAAACAGAAGTTGCGATGCGATGTGCTTATAAAGCTATTCGTGATGGTAAACAAGTCGCATTCTTATGTCCTACTACGATTCTTTCGATGCAACATTATCAAACATTAAATCGACGTTTTGAAGCAACGGGCGTCAATATTGCCTTAGTCAATCGTTTTATGAAAGAAAGTGATTTAAAAGGTATTCAAGAAGAATTGGAAAAAGGAACCATTGATATTGTGGTAGGAACCCATAAATTATTGAATCAAAAATTTAAATATAAAGACTTAGGTTTTTTAATTATTGATGAAGAACAACGCTTTGGAGTTTTGGATAAAGAAAAAATTAAAGAGATGAAAAGTGACATTGATGTTCTTTCTTTAAGTGCGACACCAATTCCACGAACATTACAAATGTCATTAATTGGAATTCGTACAATTTCTCAATTAAACACACCTCCTGCCCAACGTCATCCTATTCAAACGTATGTGATGGAAAAACGCCAAGGGGTCATAAGAGAAGTGATTCAGCGAGAATTAGCTAGACAAGGACAAGTATTCTATTTGCATAATAAAACCGATGATTTATATGCTCTAGCTAATCAGATTCAACAAGATTTTCCAGATCATCAAGTAGGAGTGATTCATCGTAAATTAGATAAAGAAACCATTGAAGATACTATGTTGGCTTTTTCCCAACAAAAGTATTCCATATTAGTATGTACAACTATTATTGAAACAGGACTAGATATTCCTAATGCTAATACGATTATTATTGATAATGCGGATTGTTTCGGATTGAGTCAGTTGTATCAAATTCGAGGACGAGTGGGACGAAGAGAAAAATTGGCATATTGTTATTTGATGGTACAACCAGAAAAAGAGCTAAGCGAAAAAGCAACCAAGCGATTAAAATCCATTAAAGAATTTACCCAACTGGGTTCTGGTTATAAAATTGCGATGCGCGATTTATCCATTCGTGGAGCCGGGGACTTATTAGGAAGTCAACAAGCTGGATTTATTGACCAAGTAGGGTTGGATTTATATTTGGAGTTATTATCACGAGCCATTGCGGTTAAACAAGGAAAGGCACCAAAAGAAAAAGAAGTCGAAAGACCGGCATCTATTACTTTACAAGGATATATTCCGAAAGGCTTTGCCTCTGATGGAGATAAGATTTCTTTATATCAAGATATTAAAAAGGCAAAAACACACGAACAATTAGAAACATATCGACAAAAAGTATTAGATTTATTTGGAAAGATGCCACCCCAAATGGAAACATTATTCCAACGACGTGTACTAGATATTTATGCCAATATGGATTTTATCGAAAAAGTAGAAGAAAAAGCGAAAAGAATTCAAATTGTATGTACACAAGAGTGGACTCATCAATGCGATGGGGTGCGCTTATTTGAACAAATGAACGATTTAGATCCTTCCATTACATTAAAACTTGTGGATGGACGCATTGAAATCAATCTTGTCAAAGATAAAGAAGTTTATGTGTTATTGGAACAAGTATTAGAAGCGATTAAAAATCATGGAGGAAAAAATGAGACTCGATAAATATTTAAAAGTAGCAAGAATTTTAAAACGAAGAGAAGCGGCTAAAGAGTTGGCTTTACAAGGACGAATTCAAGTCAATGAAAGAAATGCCAAACCGAGTACGGAAGTGCAAATCGGCGATATCATTCGTGTAACATTTGGAACACGGATTGTCACCTTGAAAGTATTGGATATTCAAAAACAAGTATCAAAACAAGAAGCTGGACTCTTATTTGAAATCTTAAGCGAGGAAACGATTAATGATTGATGTAGTATGTGGTGTTTGTGTCATAGATAATCAATGTTTAATTGCTTGTCGTGATCATCCACTAGCGCCAGGATTTTATGAATTTCCAGGAGGAAAAGTAGAACCAGGAGAAAGTTTGGAAGATGCTTTAAAGCGAGAATGGAAAGAAGAATGTGGGATTGATATTCATTCGATTGAATTCTTAGCGGATAGTATCGATACCGAACAAAATGTGAAATTACATTGTTTTATATGTCGGGCTGATCAAAAACCGACCATATCAGTGGTTCATTCAGATTATGTATGGACCACACCCGATCATATTTATGATTATCCATTCTTTGAAGCTGATCGAGAATTGGTAGAATTGCTACAAAAGAAATGGAAGGAAATTATCCGATAGAAAGGAGCCTTTATGCCACCACGACCAGGATTTAGACCCGGCGGATCGATGTTT
>CADBTK010000155.1 GCA_902797585.1 Erysipelothrix rhusiopathiae | reverse complement strand
CGTGAAAAAATGGCAGGTAAATAAAAAGAATGACGAGAGAGATCTCGTCATTTTTCTTATCCTAAATATGGATGGGTTTTATCAAATTGTTTATTGATGATTTCCATTACTCTGGCAAACCCTTCAAGTTCTTCTTTCGAAACAGAACTAAATTCTTTTTCTAAGTTTTTATTGAAACGTTTCCAGTCTTTTCTAAGTTTTTCTAATAGTGTTGGATCAATTTGTAAATATACAGTACGACGATCTGTTGTTGATCGCACTCGTATTATCCACCCTTTTTTCTCATAACCAGAAACAACTTGACTAGCCGCTGCAGCGGTAATATTCAAATGATAAGCCAGCTCACTTACAGTCACACGTTGATCTTTATGTTCAGAAAGAATAAAGTATAAAATCTGTAAATCACGTAAATGCATTCCATAATATGTTTCATTGGAAGTACGGAAAAAATCAAATAAATTATTAATATAATCATCGACCGCTTGAATAGCTTTTTGTTTAGGCATTATTTGTCCTCCTTATCCGAACGGTGAAAAAACACAACGTCTGTTTGAAGATTATTGGAAATAATATTTAATACTTTCGTAAATCCAATGATATCTTCATCCGGTACATTGGATAACTCTTCTGCTAAAACCTTATTGATGTATTCGACATCTTGGTCAAAGCGTTCCAAAACTAAATCGGAAACACGAACATATACTGTACGACGATCTTTATCGGAATGAATTCTTTCTACCCAATTCTTCTTTTCATAATTAGAAACCAATTGACTTGCGGCTGCAGGTGTTACTTTTAAATGCTCGGCCAATTGAGAGACTGTAACTTGATGATCTTCATTATCTCGATCAATAAATAAAAGGATTTGAAGATCCCGCAAATAAAAATCATGATAAAACTTACGATAACGTTTTAAATAATTTAACATCGATATTAAATACAAATCTACCACATGGACTGCTTTTTGTATTGGCATATTAACTCCTTTCAATGTATTAAAATTTTAAAGGCTATTATTTATTAAGGTTACTTATATAATAAAGTGCTTTAACAATTTTGTCAATTGTATAAAAAAATAAAAAGCCGTATTAGACACTAGATATCAATAAGTTCTATGTCTTCAACGGCTTTTATATTAAATATTGTAGTATTCTCTCAATGATCCATCAATCGCATTTAGTACATCCGCAAAGTGTTCCAATTCTTCTTGTGTGAAATGTTCAAGATCTTCGCTAATTACTTGATGCATTTTAAACCATTCCTCTTTAAAACGATTCTTTAATCGTTCTGTTATATCAATGTAGACTGTACGACGGTCTTGTTTCGAACGAATTCGTTCTACCCAACCTTTCTTTTCATATCCAGAGATAATTTGGCTAGCTGCAGCAGGCGTAATCTTCAAATGATAAGCTAAATCCGAAATGGTAATTTTTTGATCGTGATGAGCTTCATCAATATAGAAAAGAATTCGCAAATCACGCATTTGGATTCCCTCATTTGGTTTTTTTGATTCACGCATGTAATCCATCATAATGCATATGAATTGGTTCACAGCTTCCATTGCTTTGTTTTTAGACATACACTACACTCCCTTATATATATATATATATTTAAGTTTAAATTTACTAAATAGTTAAATTAATTTAGAATTTATTACTATTTAAGGTTTGTTAAACTTTCTATAACTTATGATATTCTTCCTTTATGAAAATGTCAAGTCAATCTAAATAAAGTTTTATTTATTAATTAAGTTTTCCTTTAACATAGGCTTTTTAAATTCTATTAAAGATAATTTTCATTATTCCAACAAATCTATTCTTGAAAATACTCTTTAACCTTTACTCCATTTCCCCTATTTATAAAGCTCATTTTTTAGTACGGATCCATATACGAAAGTACGGATGGATCTAGGTTTACTTTTTCTTTTTCTTTTATACAATCAATAAAAAATAAATAAAACTCTTTTTCATTGGTAAACCACATTGTTTCCTGTTTGTACGTTAAAGAAATATAACCTAATGTATGTTGCACAGATAAAAAGGGTTTAGCTAGAGAGGAAAAATATTGAGTAATAATACAGTCTTCATTTTGAAAGGTTTGTTGTTTATATCTATTCCCATATTGATCAAAGTAATCCACCACTCTTTGATTGTCACTACATACCCATTCAATACAATCAACAAATTGATCTTCGTAAGGTTCTTTCATCCAAATGGTTCCCTTTTCTTTCCCATTGGCTACAATGGTTGCGCTTTTTTTCCCATTGGAATTGATACTCCAATATTCTGGCAATGGATAATCAAGAGCGAATAAAGGCTTTTCTTTTTGTTTAGAATGCAAACCAGAAAAGAATTCAATAGCACTCGTCGCAAAGGCAGATTTCTCTCCTTCTAATAAGTAGATCGTATCTTCATTTATTTCTTCCTTTGGTAGAAAGTCTTCATTTCTATAAATTATAGCCATCATCACCCTCCAACAAATCTATCCATTTTCTCAACACAGAATCTTTTCGATATTCTTTTGCCAATTTATTTGAAGACATACGCATAGTTTTAATATCACCTGCATACATGTTTATAATGCTATCAGCAATCTCTTTTACAGGGATAGTTTCATCAAAATCTACTAGGCAACCATTTTTACCAGGTTGTATAAATGTTTGATTTCCATATGGTACATTCATTCCAACCATGGCACATCCTGAACCAATAGCTTCCATTAAAGTTAGACCAAAAGTCTCCCACAAAGATAAAGAAACATATACTTCATATTGATCATATAAATCAAAATTGGTTACATATCCTTTTAATTGAATATAATCATCCGCTTCCAATTGATGAATTTTGTCTTTTAAATATTCAATATATTCACTGGTCCCTGTTCCATAAATATCTAAATGAATTTCAGGCAGTCGTTGATGCACTAAGGCTATAGAATCAATCAAATAGTCTACATTTTTTCTTTGATCCAAACGACTTACACTGACCAAAGAGTATGGTTTTATATTTGTGTGTATCGGTGCAATATCTTTTAAATAACCCACAGGAATCGTATACACAGGAACAGAAAACTTTTTCTTTTTCCTAAAATACGTTTTTAGATCTTTAGCTTGATTTTTTGTAGCACAAATAACACCATCAAATTTATCGATATATTGGTAAAGGAAATTATATTCATAATTAAATCCCTTCCAATAATGAATATCTAAATCATTATCAATTTCATGCAATGAATGAAGAACATGATAGATTCTTGCCTGACCTTTATATTCCAACAATACAGAACTAAAATACATATGTGTACTTCTATCCAATAAAAGTACATCTTGTTTCGTCAATTTTTGGTTATTTAAATATTTCACTAGTAATTGTTCATCCGTTAATAATTGACCAAGATATAACCATTGAGAACAATCATCTAGGAATTCTTCTAATACTACGCTTCCATCTTGATTAAAATAATTACGTTTTCGTGCAATCGCAAAGTATCCATTTTCTGTTTGTTCCGGATTATACATTTCCGAATACAATTTCCCATTTCCATACACATCCTTTTGTAGGAGATAATTATTCACAAAGTGTAATACTTCTAATACTTTATTATCTTCATTTAAAATAATCTCCCAACGTGCTCGATCTTTTCTAGCAATTACCTTTTGTTCTTGGATATCTATATCCAATGATGTGGGTAATAGTTTTAAGATATCTTCATAACTACACGTTGGATTGTATTGTATATGATCAGTAAAACTATATGGAATACATGCGATCATCTCGTGTTCTATTCCTAGACTTGTATAATATTGATATGTCTTATAAGGAATAGGTTTTGTGAAAATATAAAATTGTTGGCAATAATCTTTCAACAATTGTGCCCGATACCCTTGCGCATTATCCACCCCATTGGGTAAATAACCAATATTTAAATTAAATGTATATACTCGCATAATTTACCTCACAAAAGGCTTTAAAACTTTTTGATAACTTTTTGGATCTTCGAGTTGGGCAAATTCCAATTGAATTTCTAATTCATTATCAAATTGTTCCTTATCTTCCATACATTGTTTTAAAAGTTCGATCATCTCCATCGATTGAGATGAATCAAATATATGCGATGTAGGTACATACTTACGTTGATGAATGGTTGAATCAAAAGCAACAATCAACATTTGATGTTCAAATGCTTGACGACAAATGGTTAATACCTCGTTATAGTGATTAATATCTAAATAATAATCACAAGTTTGTAGCAATTCTTCAATCTTATCCGTTCGTATATTTGGATATAAAGAAACATTGGAATATTGATCCATTGCCATCAATTGACTAGACATTTCTGTTAATGCAGCAATATGGATATGTAAATCCGGACATTCTTTCACAATTTGTTCACAAGCTAATATTTGATCAGAATTGGTCAAAATAAAGGCATGTTTACCATAGTTAGGATTCTTTCGATTTGGATAAATATATCCTAAATATTGAACCCGTTTTTTTTTTTTTTTATCCAATAGTTCCATCATCTTTTCATAATCATTTCTAGATTGGACAAAGACTTGACTCGAACGATGGTGGTTGTTAGATAATGCTACCAATAAGTTTCCTGGAACGGCATCCTTAATCTCTTCTTGCCAGAAGATAAGGTCTTGTCCTTCTTGTTGTGAATAATGACAATACATAAAAGGATTTCCAAGATTGTTATAAACGATTTGCGAAGTATCAAATCCTCTTTCATTAAAATAGTATGTTAAGAATTCATTTAAAGATTGAAAGATATGAATTTTCTCATCGTTAAGAATAATATCCCCAGTATTATGATGTACTGTAATACATTCCTTTTCTTCTTTATCAAAGTAAGCTGTCATTTGTTTCTGATTTTGTTTATTGAAAAACTCTCTATAAAAAAGAAATCCATATTGATTATAGTGTTCAACAATGCGAACACTTCCATCTTCATCTAGCCATTCTACATATTCTACATTTCGTAAAGCAGTAGGCAAACAAAAATGAATCTTCCCTCTTAGATGGTGATAATCATAAATACTTGCCTCACTATTGCTTCCAACAATTTCCCAAAACTCCGGTACAACAACCTCATTAAAAAATAAAGGATTTTGTTTCATATCTTCTGTATAGCCACAAAAGAAGGAATAAGGAGATTCCAATCCTTTTGGCAAAAATCCATTGTCATCCAGTACAACTGTTGCCTGTGATTGGATACCAGATACATCTAGCGAGAAATATAAATCTTGACTTTCTTGATTGAAACTTTGATATAACTGAATCATCCTATCACCTCCTCTATTAATGTTTTCCATTTTGTCCCCACTGCTTCAGACACAAATTGTTGTGCCAAAACATAGGAATGATTCGAAAATGATTTTCTTTTTTTCTTTTTATATAGGTTGATAATGGCTTGTGATAATGAGTCAATGATTTGTTCTTTTTCCATATTGTCATTAAATTCCAACAAATAACCATTCTTCTCATTTTCAATAAATGTTTGGTTTCCATAACGAACATCAAAACCAATTAAAGCTAGACCTGAGCCAATGGCTTCCATTAAAGTTAGTCCAAATCCTTCGGATAAAGATGAAGAAATATACACTTGATAATCTGTATATACTTCACTTAAATCTTTATGCCCCATAAGACGTATATATTTTTGGGCTTGATGTTGATCAATAATGGATTGAATCTTAGCCTCTTCTTTTCCTTGCCCATAAATATCAAATTTTAATGATGGCAATTGTTCTTTAGCTTGTATAACCGCTTCTACTAACCAGTCCACATGTTTTTCTGGAGCCAATCTGGATGCGGTAATCAAGGATTGATTCTTACGTCTTTTATCCTCTTTTATTTCATTTAAACTTCCAACCGGAATATCATAAACACATACATCTTGGTTGTAATATTGTTTAAATTGTTTTTTTAATAATTCTTTTTGAGACTTTGTTGCAGTCACAAAAAAGTCGACATATTTTGCGTTTTTGAATTGATATTCGTAAAAGTTATTCCATAAGATTTTATTTTTATTCATCGCTTGTTCACTAAAATGCTCTGCATGAACTACAACTCCTAATTTTGCAGGAGCATGATTTTGGAAGAAAGCTTGCGCTAAACCAGTACCTCGATCTAAAATCACGATATCTTCCTTACTTAATTGCATGCGTTGAATAAAATATCTAATCAACTCTTCTTTAGAATAAAGAATACGATCTTTAAATTTAAAGAGATGGTTTTCACCATGAATACTCTGTTCAAATGCTACACTGCCATCCAAATTGTAGAATCGTCGCAAATACATTTGAGCACGATTATTTTCTGGATAATAATATTCACTAAACACTCGTGTACTTGAATAATAATCTTTACGAATTAATTTTCCATTGGATACATATTCAACACGATGAACTTTATCTGTCCCTTTAGAAAAGAAACAAGTTACCCATTTATTCTTCTTTAAAAGGAAACGATAGGATTTGTCTGATTTTTCAATACTGTCAATTTCATCATTCCATTGATCAATAAACCAATCGATTGATAGAGTACATTTTTCTAAAGGAATATCTGTAAAGGATTGATATAACCAAATGACATCTTCTTTTTTGAAGCCAATATTATCGGTAAAAGCAATAATATTTTCGTTAGTAAACATATCCATAAAGACAAAACGACTATCCACATTCAATTGATTGAAGAGCTGATACCGATATAACTGTGCATATTCCACACCAGAAGATGCCCAGCCAATTCCTAAATTAATGTTGTATATCATTAAAATCCCTCCTATACAAAATGAATATTCATATTAAACCCTTTGTCTAACGAAACAGTCGACAACATAAGGTTTTGTATCACATTCTCAAGTACCCTTTTCTTCATATTTTCAAAGGCATCAAATGCTTCTTGATTGTATTGTTGAACCATTCGATTTTGATCAATATGACGAGATGAGATAATAGCTTTTAATTGTTGAAGATAATCCACTTGTTCTATCCATTGGGTATCAATAGCTTTTAATATGGCTTTTCTTTGAAACTCTAAAAAGTATTCCGGATATATCAATATCTTTTTCTTTGTTTCAATTTCTTCTTTAAATAAACGCATCATAATTTCTCTTCTATTTTTAATTCCATTGAGTTCTTGTTTTTGATAAGAAATATGGTCATAAATATATCGAGATAATTCGCTATCACTCATCGCCAACAATGTTTCTTCCATCACATCCAAATGAGAATTCATTAGCTTCTCTAAATCAAACTCTTTGAATTGATCCGATAAAATCTCATTTCGTTGTGAATAGATAATGCGTCTTTGTATCTTCAAACTTTCATCTAGTTCTAATACTAGTTTTCGTGAAGATCGTCCAGAACTATCATTTTTCTTTTGTGCCCGATTAATATGTCGATAAACCTTTTTTGATTCGATCGGTTTTACTTCTTCCATATTGTCAGGCAATTCATATTTTTCTAATTGTTCTTGTAAATATTCAGACCCTGATTCTTCAATCAAACGATCTTCTAAAGAAACATAAAATCTAGAAAAACCTGGATCTCCTTGTCGTCCAGCTCGACCCAAAACTTGTAAATCAATACGTTTATTTTGCATACGCTCTGTCACAATTACAGCAAGACCACCTAATTCTTTTGCCTTTTCATCTAGTTTTATATCTGTTCCACGCCCCACCATGGTTGTGGCAATAGTCACTGCCCCTACTCTTCCTGCCTCTTTTATCATTTCTGCTTCACGTATGGCAGTAGTGGCATGTAATAAAGAATGCGCAATTCCGAGTTGTAATAATTGATTTGAATATTTTTGTGAATTTTCTAAACTTCCAGTAACTAGTAAGATAGGTTGTCCGCTTTGATGTACTTTAATAACTTCTTGGATACAAAAATAATCTTTTTCTTCTTCTGTATGATAGATGACATCTTTATAATCTTTACGAATGATGGTTTGATGAGTTGGAATTTGGAATACTTTCATATCGTATATTTCTTTAAATTCCGCTTCTTCAGTCTTGGCAGTTCCAGTCATTCCCGCAATCTTATCAAACATCTTAAAAAAGTTTTGATAAGTAATGGATGCCACAGCACGCAATTCCAATGTTAAAGATGTTTTCTCTTTTGTTTCTAATGCCTGATGTTGGCCTCCTTGCATCTTTGTCCCCTCTAATATACGTCCATTAGCTCGATCCAAAAGTTTTACTTTATCTGCTTGTACAATGTAATGATAGTTTTTAAAGATCAATGTTTTGGCACGCAAAGCTAGGAGTAAATGGCGATACATTTGAATTCGTTGATGAGTATAAACAGATTGAATTCTAAAAAATCTTTCTATTTCTTCAAAACCTTCTTTTGTGAAGTGAACTTGTTCTTCCTCTTCATCAAAATCAAAGTGTTTCTTTTCAATTAATGTATCTACAAAAGAATCACAAATCTCATATAAATTGGATTGAACTCGTGGTGATGAAGAAATAATTAAGGGAATTTGTGCAGCATCTAATAAAATCGCATCTACTTCATCCATAATGGCGTATTTCAAAGGCGGCATAAATTTTTTATCCGGAGAATCTGCCAAATTATCAATTAGATAATCAAAACCTAAATGAGCTGCCGTAGTATAAACGATATCGGATTGATAAATCTCAATCTTATCTTCTACCTCAAAAGGTGGTAAATGTGGTTGTTGAACACCAGCACGAATTTTAAAACCAAAAAACTCATAGACTGGCCCCATATCTGTACTATCTCTTAGTGCCAAATATTCATTTGTTGTTAATAAGAATACACATTGTCCTTTTAAAGCGTTTAAAACTAAAGGCATGGTAGCAGTCAAAGTTTTTCCTTCGGCTGTTTTCATTTCTGCAATATCACCATAGTGCAACACAATGGCTCCCATAATTTGTTCATCATATGGATAGAGTCCTAGTACACGTTTATCCACTTCTCTTACAATGGCATAAACCTCAACTAAAATGGACTCTAGTGTGGTTCCATTACTAACTTTTTCTTTCAATTCATCCATCTTACTTTTTAACTCTTGATTGGATAAAGATTCCATAGAAAGAGCTAACGCATTGATTCTTTTAAGCAGAGAAAGAATTTTTCTTTTACTAATATGTCTAGTCATTTTCTATCTCCTCAATTTCCAAATAAGAAAAATGTAGTTCTGTATTCCCTGCATTCATCAAAGCGATTTGATAAGAATATGCATTTTCAGGATAAACAAACTTTTTGGCTTTTCTTAAAATTTCATGTTGGATTTCATGACCAAATCGATCAAAAAAGATAATCTCAAAATAATATGACTTTTCAGGAATGGATGTGATTTGCCATTGCAAAGAATATGTATGATTCTTTTTTAATAATGGCAATTGAGGACTTATACGGTCTGCTTGATAGTTTGTACGACTTGTCCAAGAATGTATGACAAAAGAGGATGGCATTCTCTGATTTGAGAAATAAACATCCGTATTTCTTTGTTCTATAGTCGTTCCATATAAATATGTATTTGCGTTATCAAACTTCCAATAAATCTTCATTATCCATTATTCCTTTTATTGATTGTTTTTGTCTTTCTGTCGAAATTGCGATTGAATGACATTTTGATATCGAGTGAAAAACCAACTATTGATAGATGGTGAATCATCATTATGACGTCCTTGATACCCTCTACCTAT
>CADBTK010000154.1 GCA_902797585.1 Erysipelothrix rhusiopathiae | reverse complement strand
GTGGATGAAAACCAAGTCGCTCAGGCTTTATCTGATATTGCTAGTCAATGGGTTCATTGGATTTATCAATTTATTTCTAAACAAGAAAAAACCACACAACAAGCCATCATTCAAAATGGAGTATATTGTTGCGGACAGGCGATGACATTAAATGGTTTGGGTTCTTTTTTTCAATCCCAATTGCGGATTCCTTTTCATTTATTACAACCTTCTGATCAACTAACTACAATTGGTATACAAGAAATCTTAAAACAATTCGAAGGAGGTATTCTGGATGAAGATTGATCATGGATCTAAATTATTTTTACTAGCAGCCGCTTTATTGATTGGATTTGCGGTTGGTCAATACAATTGGATATTGTATCTTGCGATTATTATTCTAACTTTAGCTATTGGTTATCGTTATTATCAAGCAGACAAGATAAACAAAAAATGAGTTCTCTACACTGAACTCATTTTTATATTACATTTGTATCCATCCTAGCACTTGCGCTAATGAAGATAACAATATCACTATAACAAAGATTGGACAAATAAATCGAATCATAAAACGGAAGATATTTTCCCGATTGAATGATGCTCCATTCATACGAATATGCTCGCTCATTTTTGATAACCCAATATTTTTTACTGCATATACACAAATTGCTAAAGCGGCCAAAGGCATCATGACTGAATTTGTCATAAAATCAAACAAATCTAAAAATTGCATACCAAAGATTTTCACTTGTGCTAGCGGTCCATATCCTAGCGCCGATAAAGAACCTAAAGCAACAATCACCACAAACATCAATAAAGTACTTTTCTTACGAGACAATCCCCATTGATCTTCTACTGTGGATACTGCACTTTCTAATAAAGATATTGCGCTGGTTAATGCCGCAAACAATACCAACAAGAAAAAGATTGTACTAATTCCTGTTCCAAATCCCATGCTGGCAAATACTTTTGGAATAGTAATGAACATTAAACTCGGCCCAGCTTGTAACATATTCGAATCCGCCCCAGAAAAGGCAAAGACAGCTGGAATGATCATTAATCCTGCTAAAATCGCAATAGCCGTATCAAAGAATTCTACATGGGTTGTTGCTTGTTCTATTGCGACATCTTCCTTCATATAAGAACCAAAGGTAATCATAATTCCCATCGCAATGGATAAAGAATAAAACATTTGTCCCATCGCTGATACAACCGTCATAATAGAGAAACGAGAAAAATCTGGTACTAAGAAATAACGTACTCCTTCCATCGCACCTGGTCGAGTCACCGAATAAATAGAAATCACGATTGCCAAACCAATTAAGATAGGCATTAAAACTCGAGAAACTTTCTCAATTCCATTTTGTACTCCTTTATAAATTACAATACAAGCCATTAGTGTAAAGACAATAAACCAGATTTCTACTGTCCATCCATTAGAAATAAAGCCCGAAAAATAAGAATCTTGAGCTATACCATGTATATTCCCTGTGATAGATTCATACAAGTACTTACAAACCCATCCTCCTATTACCGAATAATAAGGGACAATTAATACAGGAATAATCGCATTTAACCATCCTCCTATTTTCGACAAAGCACCACTTCCATATGCTTCAAATGCACCGATGGGAGACTTGTTAGTCATTCGACCAATGGTAGTTTCAGCCATAATCATGGTATATCCAAATGTAAATACCAAAATCAAATACACCAACAAAAACATTCCCCCACCATACTTTGCTGCTAAATAAGGGAAACGCCAAATATTACCTAGACCTACAGCCGATCCTGCTGCAGATAGAACAAATCCTAAACGGCCAGAAAATGAGCTTCTTTCTTTTTCCATGCTAAAAACCTTCCTTACTACAATAAAAAAGCAGATTTAAGAATCTGCTTATTTATTCTCAATAACTTCTACTTTTACTACGTGACCTGGTTCAACATCATATGTAATCTTGGCAAAATCATCTAAGTTCTCTGTAATAATGGAGTGAACCATTTCAAAGATCTCTTCTTCTTTTTCTTCCGATTTACAATCATATTCAATACTAGTCACAACTTTTTTCTTTAATGAAACTTCTTTTAAATTTTCTAATTGATTTTTCATAACTATTTACCTGTCATTGTAAGTCTATTCCACAAATGAAGTTTTGTCAAACATCATAGAATTCCAATACATCTGCAGGTTTCAATCGACTCTTTTCTTTCGCATTAAAATCTTTGATGCATTTTCCATCATTAATAATAATCAATCGATTTCCATTTTGAAGAGCATCTTTCATATTGTGTGTAATCATTAAAGCAGTTATCTTTTCGGAAGTTACTAATTCATTGGTAATCTCTAATATTTTTTGAGCGCTATTGGGATCAAGAGCAGCCGTATGCTCATCCAATAGTAGGATTTCTGGTGGATTTAACACTGCCATCATCAAAGCGACAGCTTGCCTTTGACCACCGGATAATAAGCCTATTGGCGTTTTCAAGCGATCTTCTAGTCCCATATTGAGTCTTTTTAACTTCTCGGCAAAGAATTGTCGATCTTTCTCATGCACTGCAAGAGAGAATATTCCTCGTTGTGTTCGAGAATATGCTAAAGCCATATTCTCTTCCACACTTAAATCGCTAGCCGTTCCCATAGAAGGATTTTGAAACATACGACCAATCTTTTTGGCTCGTATATGCTCTTTGACTGCAGTTACATCTTCGTTCCCTAAATAGATTTTTCCTTCCGTAACTGGAGTTTTTCCACTAATTACATTAAACAATGTACTTTTTCCAGCTCCATTGCTACCAAGGATAGTAACAAAGTCTCCATCATCCACAAAAAGATTAAAGTGATCTAACGCCCTTTTCTCTAGTTGTGTTCCAGGATGAAAGACAACGGATACATCATCAACTTTAAGCATTTGATTCCCTCCGTTTCTTTTGTAAGTATGGCAATGAAATTGTCAGTGCAACCAATAAAGCCGAAACTAAATTCATATCACCTGATTTTACTCCAAATTGTAAGGCAATCGTATACATCAAACGATATACACAAGAACCAATAATAGCGGCAACAATTCCAAATCCTACCCCTCGTTTATGACGTAGGATCGCTTCTCCTACAATAATTCCTGCCAGTCCAATCACCAACATTCCTGTTCCTGCTGTCACATCCGCAAAATTATTGTATTGAGAAAATAATGCTCCAGAGAGTGCGACTAATCCATTCGCAATTCCAAAACCTATAAATTTCATTTTATCCACATCAATAGAGCTAGAACGAACCATCGCTTCATTATTTCCTGTTGCTCGTAATTCTAATCCTAAATTAGTTTTAAAGAACCAATAAAGAATAGCGGCAATTACACTGACAAATGGAATTAAAATAAATAGTGGATGATCGACAAGTCCAAACATAGTATCCGTTGAACCATCTAATGAATTCAAAGATACATTGGGCTGCCCTACTAAAATACGTAAGTTAATGGAATAAAGTCCGGTCATCGTAATAATCCCTGCAAGTAATGGTTGAATCTTTAATTTCGTTTGTAGAAATGCTGTAACAAGGCCACAAGCACATCCGGCCACAAAGGCCATTAACAGTCCTAAATAAGGATGCGAGACCAAAGTAAACATTGCACAAGTTGCAGCTCCTGTAGAAAAAGATCCATCCACCGTCAAGTCTGGAATATCTAAAATACGAAAAGAAATATATATACCTAACGATAATACCGATAGAATCATTCCTAATTCAATTGCTTTTAAAAGTACAGCTGTAGACATGAAACTCTCCTATTCTACTATTTGTAATTTTTCATTATTAGCTACTTCTGGTAATTCCAATCCCAATTTCTCCATTGCTTTTTTATTTACATAAACATTCAAATTATCTTTGAATACTTTAACTGGAATATCTCCTGCTTTTTTACCCTTTAAAATTTCATCCACCATATTAGCAGTTTCTTTTCCTAAATCCGCATAATCAATTCCCACAGTGGCTAGACCTCCATCGGCTACCATAGAGTCTGCCCCAACAAAGAATGGAGTATTGGCATCTAAAGCTGTTTTTGATAAAGCTTGCATAGCACTGGCTACCGTATTGTCATTTGGTGCAAATAGAACATCTACTTTTTCACATAGAACGCTAGCGGATGTTTCTAATTCTGTAATATCTTTTCCTGTTGCTTCAATTAATTCTAAACCGTTGGCATCACAGTATTCTTTTACTTTCTTTAAATTGGATACACTATTGGCTTCACTGGCATTATATAAAAACCCTACTGTTTTCATTTCAGGAACCATTATCCTAGCTAAATCTAAAATTTGATCCACTTGCACTTCATCGCTAGTCCCTGTAATATTTCCTCCTGGTTTTTCCATATCGCTGACTAATTTGGCTCCGATCGGATCACTGACTGCGGAAAATACAACCGGAATTGTATCCGATACATTAGCGGCTGCTTGCGCTGTAGGAGTGGCAATAGCTACAATTACATCACTTTGATCATCTTCGAATTGATTGATAATAGAATTTAAATTACTTACCTCTCCACTGGCATCCGCATAATTTAAAATAATATTGTCTCCATCCTTATATCCTAATTCTTCCATTTGTGCACTAAAATTGTCACGAATGGTATTTAAAGATGGGTGCGACACAATTTGTGCCACCGATACCACGGGTACATCTTTTTTACCCGCATTGGATGAACATCCTGCTAATACTAAACTTGCTACCATTACTGCTTTTAATGTTTGTTTGATTTTCATATTTTTCCTCCTGTTATAAATATTTTTTATTGTATGACTAAATAGAGCTACACCATCGAAGGACCATGGCTTTCCCTTTGTAAAACATTAATGAACATCTTGTTTGTATCATGATATTCCCTCCTTGTACCTGTGAAATAAAAAAAGCCCTGTTTCATTATGAAACAGGACAGAATATTTCTGCGGTACCACCTGAATTGATATCGCCTTGCGATATCCACCTCGATCATTTAACGCATGATTACGT
>CADBTK010000153.1 GCA_902797585.1 Erysipelothrix rhusiopathiae | reverse complement strand
CATTAAATCAGGGGAAAATCCACCTGGTGGACGGAAGTTTAATTCTAGTCCAATCACATCGCCTTTTTTACCTAATCCTTTTTTATCGTTATTTAAACGGAAATATTCACCATGGAAGAATCGATTCTTTAATCCAAAAGCATCCACAACCCTTTGGGCGATGTCTCTTTCTTTTTGAGGAATATCAAATGTTGTATAACATCCAATGCTAAGTTGATAAGAAACGCTATCCATACAATTTCCAACATATTCCATAGAACTTAAGAAACGGATTGTACCTTGTGCATCGGCAATACCATCGAGAGTAAAGACTTCACCATCGATATATTCTTCCAAAATCATTTGGTATTCTTGAGTCATTTTATATACTTTCGTCAGTTCATCCTCTGTATGAACTTGATATGTAAAACTAGCTCCCACTCCATGATCTGGTTTTAATACAAGTGGGTAACCAACTTCATTGGCAAATTCTAATGCATCTTCTAATGAATCAATTAAGGCATAACGAGCAGTAGGGACACCAGCTTTGGCATAATATTTTTTCATCCCAGCTTTGGATTGGTATTCAGAAATTGTTTTAAAATCAAATCCTGTTTTTACATTAAAGTCATCTCGTAAACGAGCATCTAATTGTAACCAAGCTTCATTATTGGATTCAATCCAATCAATCTTTCCATATTTAAAAGTAAAGAAACCAACAGCACGTAACATGCTGTCATAGTTATGGAAGTTATCAACAACATAAACTTCATCACTAAATTCTTTGATTTCATGAGAAAGAGAATCATATGGCTGATCTACAATGGAGAGAACAGTAGCTCCATATTTTTTTAAACCACGTAGAAACATCCAATATTGATCGGGATAATTAGGGGATATAAATACAAAATTCATCATTATTTCATCCTTTCTATTAACGCATGTTGTAAGGCAATCATTGTTTTGGCATCATCAATAATTCCTTCTTGAATCATTTCTATCGCTTTATCTAAATCGAACCATTGATGGGTGATATTTTCATCTTTATCTTGATCCAATTTATTCTTTACTGGAGTCGGATCTTTGGCTTGAAATAAATATATTTTTTCATCACAGAATCCCGGTGTTGAATAAAAACTTGTAAAATAATCAAAAGAAGAACATTCATATCCAGTCTCTTCGTTTAATTCACGAATGCCACACTCTTTTGGATTTTCACCATATTCTAATTTTCCAGCAGGAATTTCCCAAGTTTGTTTTCCGATGGCTTGTCTAGGTTGGCTAACCAATAAGACTTTTCCTTGATCGATGACTAAAATCCCAACACCACCTGGATGACGTATCACATCACGAACAATAGTATGATCTCCACCATCAAATTCTGCACGAACTAAGTCAAATATGATTCCTTTAAATATTGTTGTTTCTTTCATAGAAAGTCTCCTATTGGAAAGTATCAGTAAAGGCTTCACAAATTGCAGAAGCAATCTTATTTTGATACTCTTCGTTTTCTAACATAGATAAATCTTCATTATTTGAAATGTAACCAATCTCTAATAAAATAGCAGGTACTTTTTTATCGGTTAAGATAGGGAAGTTTTCATAATGGTCACTATCTAATCCTTGGTATTCGGAATAATTGATGGATGCTAATTCATTGGATATATGATTGGATAAATCAATAAGGGTTGCATTTTCTTGTGTTAATAAAGAATAGCCTTTTACTAATGAATCATTATCACTCACGGTAGAAATCGATAATAAATAATCGGCTTTTTTCTCTTTTGCCAAAGTCAATCGTTCCGAATTGGAAGGACGAGATTCATTTTCTCTTGTATATACAACTTTGAATCCTGAACGTTTTAACTCTTGACCAACTAACTTAGAAATCGTTAAGTTGATATTTTTTGAAGAGTTATTCGTTGTTTGTGTTTCATTAGCTGGATCGATACAAATTGTTATCTTCTTTTTGATTTTACGAGTTCCTGTATTTGAGTTTGTAGTTGGAATTCCTGTTGTTTGATTAACAGGTGTTCGTATATCATCATCGGATAAAATTGCATTAATATTTGGTTGAATCACTAATAGAGTGAATAGGGCACAAATTAAATAAATCAAACTTTTTTTCATGTCCCAATCATATCATACTTTCCTTTTAAAACCTTTCTTATCATATATTTTTTAAAATAAATTTGTTATAGTAATACAGGTGATAAAATGCATTTTAGTGTCTCATTAGAACAGTTTGACGGTCCATTGGATTTAATGCTTCATTTGATCAAAGAAAACAAATTAGAACTCTTTGATTTAGATATGGATACGTTGGCTACACAATATATTAATTATATTCATCAAGTACAAGAACTTCACCTTGAAGTCGCCAGTGAATACTTAACGGAATTAGCCTCTTTATTGGAATATAAAAGCCGTAAGTTATTGCCGCGAGAAGAAGTGGAAGTTCAAGAAGAATATGAAGAAGATAATCGACAACGTCTAGTGGCTCGATTGTTAGAATATCAACGATATAAAGAGATTTCTGCTTTCTTTAAAGATGAATATGAAAATAGACAAAAACATTTTACTCGTCCTGTGGCAAGTCTAGTAGAGAATTGGCAAGTACTTCAAGAAGACGATACATTATCGAGCCAATCGGCTTATGTATTAATGAAAGCTATGCAGCGTGTGATTAAACGCCAAGTCTTATTAGATCCATATGAAACCACGGTTACGATTAAAGAATTATCGGTTGAGGAAAGATTGGATCAACTTCAACTACGTTTAAAAAATATGAATCAAGCCATGTCATTTGAACAATTATGTTCCGATTGTACTGATACCCATATGGTAATCGTTACCTTTTTAGCAATTTTAGACTTAATTCATCAAAAATGGTTATCCTTTACAATGGATGACAAAGAAATGATTTGGTTAATGAAAGGAAGTCCAAATGAATCAAATGAAAGCACTCATTGAGGGTTTAATATTTCTTAGTGGGGAAGAAGGTTTATCCATTAGCCAAATTCAAACGGCTTTAAATCAAGAAACTTCTTCTCAAATAGAACAAGCCATCGATCAATTAAAAGAACAATATCAAGATCCATCTCGAGGATTTGAATTGGTGGAATATGCCAATCGATTTAAATTTGTAACAAAAGAATTTGTCTATCCTTATGGAGAAAAACTATTTGCCTCTAGCCAACCTACAACTTTATCCCAAGCGGCTTTAGAGACTTTAGCAATCATTGCGTATAAACAACCCATTACACGTGTAGAAATTGAAGAAATTCGTGGAGTAGGTTGTGATGTTATGTTGAAAAAATTACAAGCTCGAGGATTAATTGAAGCCAAAGAACATATGGATACAGTAGGTAGACCTTTGTTGTATACAGTAACTGAAACATTCTTTGATGCCTTTCAATTAAAAACTCTTCAAGAATTACCAGAATTACCAGAAACATTAAAAGACCAAGAAAACTTATTTAACGATCAGGAGTAAAACATATGGAACGTCTGCAGAAAGTCATAGCCCAGTCTGGCCTGTGTTCGCGACGAAAAGCCGAACAATTGATTAGTGAAGGAAAAGTAAAAGTAAATGGAAAAGTGTGTACTACACTTGGTACGAAAGTGGATGGAAATGACACAATCACTGTCAATGGTCAAACGTTGGAAAAAGAACAAAAAGAATACTATTTATTATATAAACCCAAAGGATGTATTTCCTCTGTTACCGACGACAAAGGAAGAAAGACTGTAAGAGATTTTTTTCATACAAGTACACGACTTTATCCAGTGGGTCGTTTGGATTACGATACCAGTGGTGTTTTATTAATGACTAATGATGGGGATTTCACCAATCGTATGACTCATCCTAAATATCATGTGGCCAAAACTTATGTGGTTAATCTTCAAGGTCGTTTATCCAAAGAAGATGTAAAGAAAATTCGCAAAGGATTTAATGGCTATCAAAAAGCCGACCTTTTCTTTTTGGAAAATGATGAAAAGAAAGATCGTATGCGTTTTGAATTAACCATTTATGAAGGAAAAAATCATGAAGTTAAAAATATGATGGAAGATTTAGGACATCGTGTTCGTAAGCTTCACCGAAAAAGTTTTTCTTTTTTAGAATTAGGAAATCTTACGCCGGGTCAATATCGACGCTTAAAAAGTCATGAAGTTCGTCTATTATTAGACCAAGCCGAGAAAGGAAGTGCTGTATGAAACAAGTCTTTGTGAATCAACAGTGCCAAATAGATACACATATTTTATTAGATGATAAACAAGCGCATCATATTTTTGATGTTCTTCGTACAACAGAAAAAGAAACGATTCGTGTGGTTAGTCAAGACAGTCAAGTTTTCTTAGCCCATGCGACCAAACGTCCATACTTATATTTATTCAACCAATTAACTACTGAACAAAATATGCAACATATTACTTTATGTGCGGCCTTAATTAAAGCAGATAAATTTGAATGGATGTTACAAAAAGCAGCTGAGTTAGGAGTAACACGCATTGTTCCTTTTGTATCTAGAAATACAATTATTCAATTGGATGAAAAGAAACAAAAGAAGAAATTAGAACGTTGGTCTAATATCCTATTAGAAGCTTGTAAACAATGTAATCGAAATGATTTGGTAGAATTAACACCGATTGAACAAATCGATACGTTGTATCAATACCAAGGTGCTTGTAACTTAGTGGCTTATGAAAAAGAAGATCAACATCATTTAAATGAGTATCTTCAAGATCAACCAGAATCCATTACTATCTGTATTGGACCGGAAGGTGGATTTGAAGATTTTGAAATCGCCCAATTAAAAGAACATCACTTTGTTCCTTGCTCATTAGGAAATCGAATTCTACGAGCCGAGACTGCCGCTTGTTATATCTTGTCAGCAATTGAATACCAAAGTCATAATAAGGAGAAAAAGTAATGCGTTTTTCTATTGTTACATTAGGATGTAAAGTGAACTCTTATGAGTCTCAATATTATGTAGAACAACTTACCAATGCTGGCTTTACACAAGTTAAAGATGGACAAGATACAGACATTTGTATTATTAATACATGTGCGGTAACGAATACAGCTGCTAGTAAATCACGTCAAAAGATCAACCAAGCCAAACGTAATCATCCCAATGCTTATATTGCGGTGGTTGGATGTTTAGGACAATTTATGGATGAAGAAAAGCGTAAAGAATTAGATGTAGATTTATTAATGGGAGCCAAACATAAAGATCAATTGGTTTCTTATATTCAAGACATGATTAAAAACAATACGAAAGTTGATACCATTGATACAGTTGATCAAACTTTTGATTTTGAATCGATGCCGATCCACTTTTTCCAAGATCAACATCGTGCCTTTTTAAAAGTACAAGATGGGTGTAATCAATTTTGTTCATATTGTGCTATTCCATATGCTCGTGGAAGAGAACGTTCTTTACCAATGAATCAAGTGGTTTCTATTGCCAAAGAATTAGAAGCCAAAGGACATAAAGAAATTGT
>CADBTK010000152.1 GCA_902797585.1 Erysipelothrix rhusiopathiae | reverse complement strand
TATAAAGGTGGAACGGGTAAACCCCACAAGCGAGAAACTCAAATTATGGTAGAGGAACTGGCTGGAATGAAACGAAAGGAAGGCCGGATTGTACGTTTGTACGATAGATAAATGACTGCTAATACAGAACATGGCTTATGTTATTGAAGAGAGTAGGAATGTCAAAGCATTCCTTTTTTAATTGTCTTTGATATTGCGTGTAGTTAACGATACAATAAAAGAAAAGTGGGGTGAGAATGATGTTGGAATTCTATAAAACAACAGAAGAAGGAACCATCAAGTTAGGAGCTCCTGAAACTGGTTGTTGGGTGAATGCGATTGCACCAACCGAAGAAGAAAAACAATTTCTAGTAGAAGAAATAGGAATCTTGCCTGAGTTTATCCGATCTTCTCTAGATGAAGAAGAAAGTTCTCACATCGATTATGATGATGACGAAGATCAAACCTTAGTTATTATCGATTACCCGACATTAGATAAACGCATGGGAAATGTGCATAATAGTTACTACTATACTTGTCCAATTGGAGTTGTTTTGTTGAAGGGGTATGTTGTAACTATTTCTTTATATGATAGTTGGAGTGTTACTCGAATCCGAGAAGGAAAAGTTCGAGATATCGATACTCGGTTACGTGTTCGTTTTTTATTGACACTATTCTTGTTGGTTAGTCAACGTTACTTAATTGGTTTGCGTCAAATTGATTATGAAACAAGTCAAACGGAACAAAGTTTAGAACAGTCATTACAAAATGAAGGATTGTTACAATTGCTTTCATTAGAAAAGTCGTTGGTGTTCTTTACAACGAGTTTGCGTTCGGATCAAGCAACTTTAAACCGTATTCACCGAGGTCGACATATTAACTTATTTGAAGAAGATGAAGAGTTATTGGAAGATGTAAAAATAGAGATTAATCAGGCGTTGGAAATGTGTAATATTTATTCGCACATCATTGCTGGAATGAGAGAAGCATTTAGTGCGGTTATCAACAATAACATGAATGATGTAATGAAATATTTAGCAATCATTACATTAGTTTTATCGATTCCTAATATTATCTTTGGATTCTATGGAATGAATGTTCCAGACTTACCGGTTCCTTGGGTTTGGTTTCCAAGTGTTGTTTGTTTAGTGACTTGTTTGATTGCTCTTATTTGGTTGATGAAAGGGCGAGTATTTCGATAACAAAAAAAGCGGATTGATTCCGCTTTTTTAGTGGTTTCTTTTTAATCTAGGTTCTAAAGCTTTCATAAATAATGGTGTAAAGACAAGACCTACAATAAGAGTAGGGATTATATAGGTGGCATTATAAGTGATTGAACCCCACCATGGTGTTTGCCATACATAGACACCACTAATAACGCTACTGGCAAATCGAATTAAATTGGTAATAAATACACCTGAATAAAACATTTTTACTGTTGGGAATAAACATGCTAGACCATATACAGAAAAACCAATCAAATAATCTAGTACAAATCCTAATAATGTTGGAGTATACATTGGCCCTGTAATAAATTGAGCAAAAACACTGACTATGGCAACCAACAATCCTTTTTGCCATCCTAAATGATAACTGGCGATAATTAAAGCCAGCGTTGAGATTCCTAATGAACCTCCATTTGGCATTTGAAAGAAAGGTAGAGTATTCACAAAACTATCTAGAATCATGAATAAAGCTACATAAAATGCCATCAAAACCAGATCTTTAACACTTAAATTTTTCATAAAAAAACACCTCCATTTGAGGCGTAGGAATTTCTTGTTAGACTCCCTACGCTAGTATTACCTAGATCAGGTCATAAGGGATTGCATATTGCATCTCAGCCCGAGGGCACCCCTGTCTTGACAAAGTCATTATAGCAATTATTTTTAATGTTTCAATATGAATACGTCTATTTCTGGTTTGGAAGAATAACGCATATTTACATTTGTACAACCAATTCCTGTTGAAATAGCATAATCAAAGGAAAGTTTTTTGGTGTTTTCGCGATTGATTTTTGTGCTTCCTTTGTATTCTTTGTAGGGTCCTATGATAGGAAAGGTAATTTGTGTTCCATGACTGTGACCAGCTAATCCATATGAAATAGAGTGATTAGCAAGTTCTTGTGCCATAAAATTATCTGGTTTATGTGTGACTAATAAGTTGTATGTTTTTCCAGAAACTCCATCCAATGCCTGTGATAACTTGTTTGTACTCGTTAAACCAATGAGACGAATGGATTGTTTGTCGTGGCTAGAAATTCGTACGTTTTTATTGTGAAGAAGTTCTATCTGAGACTTTTTATAGATTTCTTTCACTGCTTGTTTGCGCTGTTCGTTATTCCAATCTTTTTCTCCCCAAACGGCATATTTACCCATCGGTGCCTCGATGGAGTTTAGATAAGAAATCAATTTTTTGTTTGATTTATCACTGACGGTAGCTTCACTATCGTATAAATCACCACCAAAAATTAAAATATCTGGGTGTAAGTCATGGATTTCTTGAAATACTTTTTTTGTCCGTTTGTCATCTTGATACTTTCCATATTGTAAGTCGGTAAAGTAAATAATAGTAACGTCATTGAGTGATTCAGGAATCTTTTTATCATGAAGTGTTATATAGTTGACGTTAAGTTGATTCGGTGTATGATTGATTGCCCAAAATAAAGAAAAGTCAAAAGATAAAACTAAGACTAATAGAATAGCTATAATGGACATTAATAATCTTTGTGTTTGACTCATGCGTACATTCTAACATAGTTCCTCCTTTTTGAAAAAAAGAAAACCATATCCTTTCAGATATGGTTAAGAACGTTTTTTACGCTTTTGTTCCAATGCTTCCATGGTTTCCTTAGAGTTGATAATTACAGGAATAACAATTGGGTTTCTATGCGTTTTCTTATATAAGAATGGTTCTAAAGAAGAACGGATACAGTTTTTGATTTCTGCAAATGTCGTTCTTTCTTTCATTGTTTCTTCCAAAGCTTTTTGTACAACGAATGTTGCTTCACGCATTAATCCTTGGCTGTCTTTAATAAAGACAAATCCACGAGATACTAAGACAGGTGAGGCGAGTAATTCATTGTTTTTGGAATCAATCGCAACAACAACCGACACCAATCCATTTTCAGATAGAATTTTACGATCTTTTAATACCGCAGTAGATAATCCACTTATATCATTTCCATCGACATAAATGTCATCCCCTTGGAAACGCCAGTTACTAGGCAATACTTTATGATCGCGTAAGATTAAGATATCTCCATTAGCACATACAAAGATATTTTCTTCAGGAATTCCTGTATCCATGGCTGTTTGACGATGTTGCATCAACATCTTGTATTCACCATGAATTGGCATAAAGTATTTTGGACGAATCAATTGGATCATCAATTTTTGTTCTTCTTGACTGGCATGCCCTGTGGTATGCAAGTTGTTTAATACAGATTTTGTTAATACGGTAGCACCGGCTCTAAATAAGTTGTCGATGACATGGTTCACGCTTGCTTGGTTACCAGGGATTGGGTTTGAAGAGAATACAATCGTATCTCCAGGTTTTAAGTGGATATATCGATGGGTTCCATTGGCAATTCTTGATAAAGCGGCTAATGGTTCTCCTTGGCTTCCTGTACATATAATACAAACTTTATTATCTGGTGTATGGTTTAACTGATCTGGAGTAAGGATGTCACTATTCTTAAT
>CADBTK010000151.1 GCA_902797585.1 Erysipelothrix rhusiopathiae | reverse complement strand
TCACAGAGATTAGTCAACTATACAACTTTAATGAACTAGGATATATTTATCATCCAGAGCATAGTACCGATACATTATTAACTTATATAAAAAAGGATTGAGATTTGATACGTTCCCTGTCAAGTAGACAGTGAACGTATCAGATTAGACTCAATCCTTTTCTTATGGAGTTTATGTAAACAAGTTTTTTTAGAGTTTGTAAATGAGTTATATTATGCAGCTTTTTTAACATCTTCCAAAGTTGAACCGTTTGTCAATACAACGATTACTGTGTCAGAGTATCCAGCGTCTTTAATATCGCTGCGAGTGAATGTTAATAATTTGTCTCCTTTAGACACTTTGTCTCCAGGTTTTACAAAACATTCAAATCCTTTTCCGTCCATTTGAACGGTATCAATACCAACGTGAACCAAAACTTCGATTCCATCGTTTGACTTTAATCCAACAGCATGTCCTGTTGGGAAATCCATCACTACTTCCCCATCGAATGGAGCAAATACAGTTTCTCCAGATGGTTCGATTCCAATAGAAGGTCCCATTGTTTCAGCAGCAAACATTGGGTCAGCGATTTGGTTAGCAGGAATGATTTTTCCAGCTACTGGTTGAGCGACTGTTCCACTTTTTGTAGAGAAAGCTTCTGCAGTAGGTGCACTAGCATCTGCAGCGGCAGCAGCAACTTCTTCTTCATCTTCTTTCCACATTGTGAAAGTTAATGCGAAGGCAACACCACCAGCAATAGCTAACATAAGTGTGTAAGTAACAGGATTGTTGATTGTTAAGTATCCCGGAATACCAGTAACACCGTAAGCGTTAGCACCTAATTTTGCGATTGCTCCAAATAAAGCACCTGCAGCACCACCAGCACAAGCAAATACGAATGGTTTCATGTAGCGTAAGTTTACCCCGAAGATGGCAGGTTCAGTGATTCCTAATGATGCAGACATAGATGAAGGAATCGCAACTGCTTTTGTTTTACCACTACGCGCTTTTAAACCAACAGCTAAACAAGCACCAAATTGAGCGAAGTTAGCAGCAGAAGCAATAGGCATCCATGTGTTTAATGCACCGTTTCCTGCAGCCAACATACCTGCTTCGATTGTGTTGTACATGTGGTGAAGACCCATAACAACTGTTACTGGGTAAATCGCACCCATAACACCAGCTCCGATTGGGTTGGCAACCAATGCTTTAGCTCCACCTAATACCATAGTTTCAAGTCCTGAGAATACTGGACCAATAATCATGAACGTTAACAATGCAGTAGTTACAACTGTAGTTAATGGAGTAACAAATAAGTCAATCATTTCTGGTACGTGTTTGTGTAACCAGTTTTCGATTTTACACATCATCCATACGGCAATGATTACAGGAATTACGTGTCCTTGGTAACCTAATTGGTTAATTTGCCCAAGAGTATAAGAACCAATTTGGATTCCTTTACCAAATAAGTGCCATACACCATATCCATCAGCAGCAGCCCAACCATTTGTTAAGGCAGGGTGAACCATCATTAACCCGATAACTGCTCCTAAGAATGTGTTTCCACCAAATACACGACTTGCACTAATTGCTACCAATACTGGCAAGAACGCAAAGGCAGTGTTGGCAGCCATATCTAAAAAGGCAAACCAATCACTTGAAGCAAATGAAGGAATGGCTTTTGCTAAGGCTTCAACCAACCCCATCATTAACCCAGATGCAACGATGGCTGGCAAAATAGGAACGAATACATCTCCTAATGTTTTTACCATACGTTTCCACCAAGGCATATTAGCTGCAGCGGCTGCTTTTACATCATCTTTTGATCCAGCAGAAACACCACTTACCTCTACGAATTCATCAAATACTTTGTTAACAGTACCAGTTCCAATGATTAATTGTAATTGTCCTGCGTTCGAGAATACACCTTGTACCCCTTCTACGTTTTCTAGTGCTTTTACATTTACTTTGTCATTATCTACAATAACTAAACGTAAACGTGTTGCACAGTGCGCTGCAGAAGCAATATTTTCTTTTCCACCTAAGTGACTAAAGATTTCTTCTGCACATTTTCTGTAATCTAATGCCATTTTGTCTCCTTTCTCTACACTTTCTGTGTATGTATCAATCGCATCGATTTATTGTTCCGGATAAATAATGAAATCATCTTCTACTGTACGCTTTGCTTGGTATACAGTAACTTCATTTCCATTTCCGGTTGATACCATTTGTTTTTCTTCCAATGTTGGGAAGATTCGTGAAGAACTAACATATTCTCCATCATTGATAAACATCTCCACACTACTGTGATCCACAAAGATTATGCATTCTTGTAAACCATTTTCTAAGTGAAGTTTTCGTGTTGTTCCATAATCGGCATTGATCCGATTCTCCAAATCACCTCGATCAATGATCAACGTTTGACTTTTTTGATTATACGTAATCACAAATCCACTGTGTTTTTCATGTTTAAATAAATCCAACATGAAATCCGAATCATTTCCTTTTATTTCAATGACACAAGCTCTAGGCATTTGTTCTAAAACAAATTCTTCTTTGGATTGTTCAATAACATCCCCTTTTAACTCTTGTGTTGCAGGAACGGGACGTTGTTTTAACTTGCCATCTTCAATTGACAAGAGTCGAGGCATTGTTTGTAAACCTGAATACCCTTGTTCAACTGTAGGAAGGTATTCCATATCACTAATCCCAAACCATGCATCCAAAACCGCTTTGTCTTTGAATTGATCTTGGTGGGCACATTGGGCTGCATAGAAATCAAAACCATGATCCAATTCTTTAAATGGCCCATCTGGAATAAATTCAATATTTTCAAAATCCATATCTCCGATAAAGTAGGTATTGTTGTAAATATTTTGGAAATCATCTCCTTGCGGTTGTAATCCTTGTGGAGAGAATACCAATAACCACTTATCACCCATTTTTTCTAAAGCTGGACATTCGACCATAAATCCAAAGTCTTCATAGCCGCGAATTTTCATTTCTCCATACACTTGCCAACCTTCTGTAATAGATTGAGAACGCATTAAGAGAAATTTCCCTTTTTTCTCTAAGTTTTGAACTCCCAACATGAAGTAGTAATATCCATCTTCTGGACGATAGAACATTTTTGGATCACGTTGGTGCTCACTATATCCTTCAATGTTTCCATATAAAGGTTTTTCTTGTTTATGGAATGCACCATCTTTCGTCATATATGCTAATAATTGCGTTGGATAGCGTACCCAATTTTCGTCTCGATGATTTCCAGTATATGGAAGATAAAGAATGTCATTTTCTACAAATCCACTTCCACTGAATGCTCCATGATCATCATAAGGACCATCAGCAATCACTCCGACTCCTTTATTCTTCCAATGCACCAAATCGGTACTTTCCACATGGTACCAATGCTTCAATCCATGAACACCACCATATGGAAACCATTGATAGAATAAATGCCATTTTCCATTAAACCAAGAGAATCCATTGGTATCTCCTAGTAAACCGGTCACTGTTTGTACATGATACTGACAGCGCCAAATAGAAGTTTTAATCTTTTCGTGCAATTCTTTTAACATTGGAACATCTTTTTTATCCAATGGGCGATAACGCTCTTCTCTAGTCCATTCTTTCATGATTTCCCCTATCATTTTTAAATAAAGTGTTGTATAATGAAACCAGTTATGAAACCGGTTTCATTGATGTTGGTTAAACCTTACCATTTACTTAAACATATGTCAATAAAATTTCATCATTTTAAAAAATCGCATGTGCTATATTAAAGAAAGGAGAAATGACAATGAAACAAAAAAAGAAAGTAACCTTTTTAGATATCGCACAGAAAACCGGTTATTCAAAAACCAC